>JALNXZ010000207.1 GCA_023230125.1 Bacteroidales bacterium
CTGGCAATCTGACGACATCAATGCAGGTATTTTGGCCGATCAGACCATCACCCCCTTCAAAGGAACAATGTTTACACTCGGACTTGATTATAAAATATATGGAGGAAAAGCCATCAGAACCAACAACCCAAACTTCAACCTGGATAAAGTCATCCATGAAACAGCCTTGTATCTGTTGGGACGTCAAAACTTGCTCCAAAACAAGTTGACACTTGATGCAGGGATCAGAATCGAGATGAATAATTTCTTCGGAGATGAATGGGTGCCTAAAATCGGTTTATCTTACAGGCCTAAAGAGACTTCCATATTGAAGCTGTCTACAGCAAAAGGGTTCAGAAATCCGACCATGAGAGAACTTTACGTCTATGCAGCCAACGAAAATCTTGATCCTGAAAGTATGGTGAATTACGAGGTATCATACACACAATTTTCGTCAAACAAAAGATTCAGGGGAGAAATGGCCGTCTATCTGTCCAAAGGAGATAACATGATACAAACGGTTATCAACTCAGGGATTCCCCAATTTTTCAATACAGGCTCCTTCAAGAATAAAGGCCTGGAAATGGCTGTGCAATACCACTTCCCGATTCAACTGAATATTTATTCCAATTACAGCTATATCCAATGTGAAAATCCCATATTAGCCACACCGGAACATCAAATCAATACAGGAGCAGACTATACACTTGGGAAAATGAATTTGATGGTCAACCTGCAAAACATCAGAAACTACTATTTAAAATTAGGCACGACTCCAGTAAAAGAAAACTTTACGCTTTTGGATACCAAACTCAGTTATAAGCTTCTCAAAAACCTAAACATTTTCTGCAAAGCGGACAACTTGCTGAACAGTTCCTATCAAATGAATTACAATTATCCCATGCCTGGAACAACCATTATAGGAGGAGTCAAAGTATCTTTATAAGTTTTAGGGAAACTTCCTACATTTGTTACTATCATTTTCATTATTCCATCAATTCATGCTCGTTGATTTTCATATCCATTATTCTCCACATCAGGGAGAAGTGCTGATGCTGAACGGTTCAACACCGGAAACCGGTTATCTACAAGAAGAAAATGCACTTGAAATGCACTATCTTGGGGACGGTTACTGGCAACTGACTGTAAACATAAACAGTTCAAGAACGCTGGAATATCGATACTTTGTCCGTAAGGACGGTCAGACAAAGCGCAGGGAATGGGGTGATAACCATATCATCGGTTTGCCCGAAGGCGTAGATTACTGCACCTTGTATGACTTTTGGCAACCGGAATCAGACATCAGTTTCTTATATTCATCTGCCTATACCGACATTATTTTAGCCATTGACCATCCTTTTAAAACGGTATATGAACCGGATTGTGTCATCCTGAAAGTGCAGGCTCCTTTCGTACGGAAAGGCCAAAGTATAGGCATTTCCGGCAACATCGAATTGCTCGGTCAATGGAAAGACGGACAAGCATTGAACATGCAGTCTGAACGTTTTCCTGAATGGAGCATTACCCTCGATGCCAAAAAACTACCTGAAAGTTGCGTCTATAAATTTGTGGTCATCGACAATCAAACCAAACAAATTATCGGTTGGGAATGGGGAGAACCGAGAAGTCTTTTCACACCACGCTGTATGGATAGACAAATGCTTATGCATTCCGGTATGGTTTATCGTTTTCAGGAAGCACCTTGGAAATGGGCAGGCGTTGCCATTCCCGTCTTTTCGCTCCGCTCAGAGGACAGTTGGGGTTGCGGAGATTTCGGCGACCTGAAAAAAATGACAGACTGGGCGGAAACAACCGGTCTTCAAATGATCCAGCTTTTACCCATCAATGACACCACCCTTACAGGAACATGGCTTGACTCCTATCCTTACAATGCCGTTTCCATCTTTGCCCTACATCCCCTTTACGCATCCATCAATGATTTTGCACAGCTGAAAAGCAAAAAATCGATGAAACGCTATGAAACAGAGCGACAAGCATTGAATGCTCTGCCGGAAATGGATTATGAAAAAGTCATCAGACTCAAATGGGACTATTTTAAGGAAATCTTTGCACAAGAAGGATTTACCGTCTTGAAAACAGATGGATATCAGGCTTTCTTTCAAGAGAACAGAGACTGGCTTGTACCCTATGCTGCCTTTTGCTATCTCAAAAAAGAACGAGGGTCTTATGATTTTCAGGATTGGGGCACTTATGCGACCTATTCTCCGGAAAAAATGGATAATCTGACCGACCCATGCCAACCTTGGTATCAGGACATAGCCATCCATTATTACATCCAGTACCAGTTGCATTTGCAACTCATTGCTGCCCGTGAATACGCCCATACCCATGCCATCATCCTTAAAGGCGACATTCCCATCGGGGTCAGCCGAAGCAGCGTAGAAACCTGGACTGAACCACGTCTTTTCAATATGGATACCCAAATTGGAGCCCCCCCCGACGACTTTTCCGTCAAGGGACAAAACTGGGGCTTTCCAAGCTACAACTGGGAGCGCATGAAAACGGAAAACCTGCGTTGGTGGAAACGTCGTTTTCAGAAAATGGCAGATTATTTTGACGCCTATCGGATAGACCATATATTGGGATTCTTTCGTATTTGGGAAATTCCCATGCATGCCACAGAAGGTTTACTTGGGTATTTTAGTCCTGCATTGGCAATTAGTCCCGATGAAATGGTGGATAATGGCTTCAAATTCGATGAAGAAATGATGACCGAACCCTATATTACTCAGAAGCTGATGAAGCAGATTTTTGGAAAATCCGCTCAAGATATAGCAAGCAAATATCTGATAAAGAATAGTATAGGAAGATACCAACTAAAGACAGGTTTTAAAACCCAACGAGAGATTGTTGATTATTTCAAAAAGACAGAAGAAGATAAGAGCGTCTGCGAAGGATTGACTTCACTATGCAACGAAGTGTTGTTCGTAACTGACCCAAAAGAGAAAAATCTCTTTCACCCACGGATTTTGAGTGCAAATACGGCCTGTTACAAATCTTTTGAACCGGATCAAAAAGCAGCATTTGATAAACTCTATATCGATTTCTTTTATTTCCGCAACGTAAATTTCTGGAAAGAAAAAGCCAATGAAATCTTGCCGGAATTGATTGCCTCAACCAAAATGCTTGTATGCGGAGAAGATTTGGGCATGATTCCTTCCTGTGTTCCGGAAGTGATGCACCAATTGGGAATCCTGAGCCTGGAAATCCAGCGCATGCCCAAAAAGTTGGGAGCCATGTTCGAAAACCTGAATGCCATCCCGTATCAATCCGTCTGCACCACTTCTACGCATGATATGAATCCCATCCGTGCATGGTGGCTTGAAAATCCGAAAATCACCCAACAGTACTATCAACAGGTCTTGTGGAAAAAAGGTGATGCGCCTGAAGATTGCACACCGGAGATTGCTGAACAAATCATCCGTCTGCATTTAGACGCTCCTGCCGTTTGGGTCATCCTTCCATGGCAGGACTGGATGTCGTTTGACCGAGAACTCAGGTCTCCGAACCCGAAAGAAGAGCGCATCAATATCCCTGAAAATTCCAAAAATATCTGGAAGTACAGAATGCATATCACTTTAGAGCAGTTACTGAAAGAACATCAATTCAATGAAAAAGTCAAGAACCTTGTTCGGGCTTCCGGAAGATAATCAGAACAAAAATCAGGAGGGTTTCTCAAAAGTCTGAATCCTTTTATGAAATAATAAATGGTCTA
>JALNXZ010000209.1 GCA_023230125.1 Bacteroidales bacterium
AGGCAAATTGCATATCCAAGTCTGCCTTGCTCTTGTTCAGGTTGGCCTTGGCCGTCTCAACCGATATAAGCACCTGTTCATATTCATTTGTCAATTCCCGGCTTTCAAGAATGCAGACTGTCTCCCCTTGTTCAACCAACGAACCGTCTTCAATCAGGAACACCACCTCTGCTTCTATTCCTCTGGGGCAAGCCAAAGAAGAAGACTGTACAGCCTGCACAGTTCCATCCACATCCAACACATCTTCAAAATCAAATGGAGAAATATGATCAACTAAAATATCCTTATTTTTCTGCTCGCATGAGAAAAATAGAAGAAGTAAAGGTATAAGAAGCTTACTTACAATTGAATGGTGTCTTTCTTTAATAAGTTTCATCTAAATCAGATAAAGATAAATAAACCTATAATGGTGCAATTTATAAAAAAAAATCCAATATAGAAGTGAACTTTATATTAATTTAAAGACATCTTTCAAAACATTTCACAAAGTCTTAAACTCTAGTCCAAAAAATAAGGATAAAAAGAACATTATCCCCTCCTTAATCTGTTTTCCACAAAAACGAGTTTCTTCTTTTTAAAAGAGTTTATTGATGAATTTGGTTTTTAAAATCTTCAATATTCATTGAGGATCCTTTCTTTTTTATTCTCGGAGAAGAATTCCTGTTGCTGGAATTTCTTTGCGGACGCTGAGATCTAGATACCTTCATATACAAAATTCAGAGTGATGGGCAAAGACGTTTCTACTTCCAAGGAAATGGATGTCACTTTATTGAAAAACAGAAGTTATTTTCAATGTTTTGAATACAGAATATGTCCGGGTATGACAAAAGCACAGAGCCACCCGATAGCTTCAAGAAGCAGTTGGTCTTTCAAAACCAAATAGGAAGCAGCAAAAGCAAGCACGGCAAAAAATATCCCTCCATAGAGAACTGGTCTGTTATGTATCAAACGGCCGGTCAACACGATGGCGATGGCTGTGATGAGCATGAAAAGGCAATGCTGAAGTTCAAACACCACTTTGTGTATCGAATTTTGCTGAATCAGATGGACCATCACCATACACAGGAATGCAGAAAACCAAACACATAGAAGCGATTTTCCAAGTTCGGTCTTTAACTTTTCAAGTCTTTTGCTTAAGAAATAAATCGTATAGATTATGCCGGAAACCACCACAACAGTACATAAGGCAGCAAGCATTTTCCGTAAATCATAGGAAAACATCATTTCTTTTGACAAATAAAACCGGAAGTAGTCAAGAAACAGAAGCCATCCCCATAAAACCAATAAAATACTTTCATGAAATTGATAGGGAATGACTGAATTTTTGCGTTTATGCTGGTTATTTTCAGGAAAATCAACTTCTGAATTGAACTCTTTTGCCTTCATTTTTTGAATATAAGTATGCCAAAAAAAACGGCTCAAATATAGATAAAAAATAACTCCGCTATAACAACTGCCAAGTTCTTTATTTTTAAATCTCTTATTGTACATGTTAGGAGCAAGCCCATCCCCCATCAAGCGGACATCAATCATGGAAGGCATAGAACCGATATTTCATTTAAAAAAAGCAGTGAATAACTCTACTTTATTGAATATTAGCGACTACCTTTAGAAAAATTAATCAAAAAAAATGCAAGTTGCCGTAAACAGAAAAAATATCAAGTTCCTGCCAGATGCTAGCAGGGTTATCGCCCGTTTTTTTTATACAGATGATGAAAGAGCCATCAACGCCATTCGGTTTGTACTGGCTATGTCGGATACTGAAGCCAAACTGGTCTTAAACCAAGTATTGAGAGACTATTCACTTAGGCATCGAAATATTACGAAAATCTTTGAGAAAAATTTCAATAGGATTTCGCATCTGTTCATTCAACTCAACATTGAAACAGAATTGCTTGATTTTACTCAGAAAATACTGATCGGGGCTTATTTTACCATGGAATACTCCATAGACTCTGCCGCTTTTTTCAACCCATCCATCATTGAGCATCCGGATCAGACAGAAACCGGAGATCATGAAAAAAGGGTAATTTTAAGCTTTAGGGCTACCGGAGAAGGACATATCTCATCCATCGTTTTCAGGACAGGAGTTCTGGACGCTCATAGCAATCTAACCGTCGAACCTGTAGGAAAGATGCTGGAAGAAGCAGAGCAAATACGCCGCCATATTTATGACAAGGAATCATTCAGAAGCAAACTGGATGAAATGAAATCCAAAAATAAAGAACTCCAGCCCGAATTGATTCTGAATCATCTGAATGAAAAATTCACTTATAATGAGTTACGGCAATCCATTGAAACCGTAAGAAAATCCACGCATCAGGCCTATGATAACAAAAATCTGTTAAATCAGATCACTTGGCTGGCCTCCTCACATTATGAACTTGAATTTTCCCTAGATACCCATATTTCCGAAAGGGTCATATTTCCTGTATCCACCAACGAAAAAAATGGTATTGAAGATGCCCGTTTTGTTAAGTTCAGGGAGGATGACGGTCAAGTAACATATTATGCCACTTACACCGCTTACAACGGAAGTTCCATTATGCCAAAAATGATTGAAACCAAAGATTTCTACCATTTTAACGTCATGCCGATCAACGGAGAAATCGCTCAAAACAAGGGGATGGCCTTGTTCCCAAGAAAAGTGAACGGTCAATACGCTATGCTCTGCCGTCTGGATGGCTTCAACAACTACATTGCCTATTCAGATCAGATTTCCATTTGGCGGAAAGCAAAACTATTGCAAAAGCCCAGATTTCCATGGGAATTTATCCAGATTGGAAATTGCGGCTCACCCATCGAGACAAATGAAGGCTGGCTGGTAATCACACATGGCGTCGGTCCCATGCGCGAATATGCAATCGGAGCTTCTTTGTTCGACCTTCAAAATCCCGAAATAGAAATCGGAAGGTTAAAAAATCCGTTGCTGGTACCAAATGCAGAAGAAAGAGAAGGTTATGTACCCAATGTGGTCTATTCCTGCGGGTCAATGATTCATAACGAGGATCTGATCTTGCCTTATGCCATGTCCGACTATGCCTCCACGTATGCCACTGTCAATTTAAGAGAACTTCTGAATGAATTGAAAAACTCTGAAAAAAATTAATCTGTTTTGTGAAATTCCTCATAAGCCTGCAGAACCGTCAAATGTGAGATCAAATATGCCAGAGAGCTTTCTGCACCCTGATTTCTATTCACGCCATATTTCTCAAATCCATCACAACAGCCTTGGGTTTCGAAATCGTATAGACTCATTCTCAGGTCATTCTCTCCCAGAAACCATAAAAAACAAGTGTAGAGTTTATTGAGATACTCCTTGTCCTTGGTCAAATGAAAGGCCTGATGATACATCAAGACCATAGCCATGGCATCAACCGGTTGTTGAGCAAATACAGAGCGCTCACCATTTTTTTTATACCACTTTTCATTGCCGATAATAGAGAGGTAATTATCCTTAAGTGTATGTTTTGTGAGAAAATCCATGGATTTGATGGCAATCTTCGTTATTTCTTCATCATTTAGAATTTCTGCCGAATGTAGAAGGGCCAAGGGTAAAAGACCATTATCATAAGCAAGCACAGACTCAAACCATTTCCAATCAGGTGTTGCGTTTTCGTTGAAATGTAAGACCAGGACGTTGGCAAGATTTCTCAGTCTTTCCGTCATGCCCTCATCAGAAGGGTTGCTCTTGAGATAAT
>JALNXZ010000210.1 GCA_023230125.1 Bacteroidales bacterium
AATGGCAAGCTGCCGTATAGTGCGCAATCGTTTCAACCACCCCGTTTTCCATGTTGAATGCTTTTTTCAGCAAGTCTTCCCCATAACCGGTGACACAGCTTCCTGCCACATTCAAGTTCTTTCCTGCCTCTATCGCTTTTTGATTAAATTCAGCCAGCCCTTTGTCCACGGTTTCGAGGGAAAGTCCTTTGTTCTTTTCGTAAAAGTGATAAAAGAGGCGGCCTTCAGCATCCACTGCCACGATCTTGGTGGTGGTTGACCCACTGTCTATGCCTATGTAACATTCGTCTGAGGATAGTTCTTCGAAAGTGGTTTGTTTGAGATGGTAATTGCTTTTTGATTCGTTGAAAGTATTTAATTCAGCATCATCGGCAAACAAAGCTTTCAATCTTTTACTGGTATCAGGCGTTTGGTGGTTTGCTTCCTCGAAAATCCGGATGTATTCGGCCAGCGTTTTTGTTTCCGACAGTTTGGATGCGTTGATGGCTGCACCCCAGGCAGGTATGATTTCCGAATTTTCCGATACGACAATATCGCCGTTACCGGCTTTTAATTCTTCCTGAAAAGCTTTTCTGAGTGCGGGTATGAAATGAAAAGGCCCCCCGCAAAGGAAAATTTTTGGTAAAATGTCGTAACCTCGTGAGAGTGAGGTGAGTACTTGCATACTGACTGCATGAAAAACAGAAGCGGCTATGTCTTCTTTACTGACATTGCGACTCAACAGGTTCTGTACATCTGTTTTGGAAAAAACGCCGCAACGTGATGCGATGGCGTAGATGGTGGTCGCGTTTTCTGCCAGTACACCGAGTTCACTGACATCAACGTTCAAAATGTTTGCCATCTGGTCTATGAAAGAACCTGTTCCTCCGGCGCAATTGCCGTTCATTCGGATATCAGGGGTATTTTTCTTTCGGAAGAAGATCATTTTGGCATCCTCACCACCGATATCGACCAGGGTCTTTATTTCCGGATATTCACTGGCAATGTACCCGCAAGAAGAAACGACTTCTTGGATGAATGGTAGCTTGCATCGTTCTGCTATTCCCATTCCGGCAGATCCGGTGAGAGTCAACCGGACATTCGTGACTCCAATCTTTCCCTGAATGAAAATGAATATTTCGGCCAGAACACTGGAAATGTTTGCGTGATGTCTGCGATAATCCTTAAAAAGGAGTTTACCCTCCGAATCTAAAGCTGCAACTTTTACAGTGGTGGATCCGACGTCTAAACCTATATTGATGATTGAATTCATATTTGTTGCTGGAAGATTTTTATTATTAATCAGGCTTCAAAAAATCTGAAAGTAACTTTTTGGCATTTTCTTTTTGTGCGTCAAAAAATGCCTTTTTATTTATCTCATTTCTATCAAAGAATTCGTTGATCAAGGGGTTCAGCAGATACGGAGTGAAAATCATGCTGAAAAAGGTTGCGATAATTTGTTCGATGGGTATGGTTCTGATGGTGCCGGCTTCCATTTCTTTTTTCAGCGTTTCGGTCATCATCGACAGATAGGCTTGTATCCTTGAGCTATTTTCAATGAAGTCATGGATGGTTGCAGGATTCCTTTGAACTTCAACGACCACAAAACGGGGTATAAAATCGTTTTGGCGCAATTGAACATCATAGATATCCACAATGATTTTAGCTTTTTCCACAAAGGATATGTCGGTGGAAATCAAACCCTCAATGGCAGGAATGACACCGTCAAGTAGTTGATCGATCAACACAAGAAACAGGTTTTCTTTTGTCCTGAAATAGTAATTGAGTGCCGTTCGGCTAATTCCGGCCCTGTTTGCAATGTTCTGCATCTTTGCTTTTTCCAGACCGTTTTCTAGAAAAACCTGCTTTGCTGCATCAAGGATTTTTTTTTCGGTATTTTGTGAATTGTTTTCTTGATCCATTTTTATTTATTTACTGACGCTTATGTCAGACACTGATGACAAAAATAATAAAATCCAATCGTTTCAACAATTTTTAGAAAATTTTAATAAAATAATGAGATGCTGATATGCTGTATGATTTGACTACGTCCATTTTAAATTTGTAGCTTGAGCGGTCAACTTACAAATCCATGATGATGACATCGTGAACGTTTTATACTTATTCCCAACAATATCTTAAACCATGAGATTAAAGGTTCAGCGTGAGGAATTCATTAAAATGATATAGAATAAGAAGGTTGAGTATCTGTATAATAAATATTAATTGATTAATAATTTCTCTGTGTTTGTTCCGGATTTCACTATATACATTCCTGATGAAAGCCAAATTATTATTTCATCACCAGATCTTATTAATTCATTAAAAACCAATACCCCTGAAATATTGTAAATACGTATAAAATCTTCTGATAGAGAGGTTTTTATATGTATTTTCCCCTCCGTTGACCATATGTTGGTACTTGATGCTTTTTTGTCTTCAATATTTGAAGCATATGGATATTGGACACCATCTTTATCCAACATAGTCCAATTTTTGTCTTTTGAAATGGTAGAATGTACTGAAAGGACTTCATTTTTTTCAATAGTCGATTCACCATCAAAAATGTATATAAAACCTGAAGTACTTAATTCACGATCAGAAAGAGAATTAATCAATCCAGTCATTGCTTCTCCTGTTAAATAATTGTTATAACAATACAATCCATCCAATTCCACATTTTGTGTGACGTCAAGCGAGGTAAGAAGATTCCCTTCACAATGCAGTTGCCTTAAAGCAGTATTTTTTGAGACATTTAACGAAATAAGTCTATTGTTACTACATTGAAGATCAGTTGTTTTACCATGAATTATGGCCGTATCTGATTTTAAAGCGTATTTTACAAAGTTGTTGAAAACAGTTACTGATTCTCCAGTATCTTTAATGTTATTATTATTCAAATCGATCCACATATCGTTCTGATCTTCAGGAGCAGCCGCAATTTTTAAAGTAATGCTATCTGTTGAATTTTCAACAGCATGAACTGAAAGCAACAAGCTGTTAAGTATTAAAAAACACACAGATGTTGTAATGAATAAAGTTTCTTTTTTCATACGCCTATCGGATTACATTCTTACGACATGGTTTTTAAGTACTGACTAGTAAAAATTTTGTTAGAAAAAATATCCCAGACTAAATTTATTCTCAGTAACCCCGTGTTCTACATCGGGGTAGCAAATATAAACACTTTTTCGATAATAATAACTGCTTTCGATTCCAATAAGAAAATGCATATTGATTAGATAACTAAAATTCAGCCTCGCTGTGCTAAGACTGGCTTTACCCTTGTCTCCCTGAACACTCGTATGAATGTCTTCCGGATTGTTCGGGTCATAACCTATCCAAGAATAAATGCGATAATCCTCTGAATTTATGCTCAAGATGGCTTTGCTGCCAAACTGTAACTCCATGTTCAATTTCGAACTGAAACCACTTCCCATATTGTAATCTCTCTCTTCGACATTGTAGTGGTCGGTCTGGCTGCCTCCAAGCAAAATTGCACTCAAATATGCCGAAGCTAGGAATGTGATATGTTTGATAGGTCTATTTTTGAATAATAGACCTGGCCCAACCGATGCCGCTTCCGATAGTTTGTAAGGACTCAATGTGATATGGTTGATGTCAGCTTTTGATTCGTAATAATTGAAATGCTGAAAAATACCCACTGCCAGTTGACGTCTTGGATTCTTAAGA
>JALNXZ010000211.1 GCA_023230125.1 Bacteroidales bacterium
TATATTTACTCGAAGAGCTTCAACCTATTCATAAGGGTACTGATAGGGGAGAGCAAACACTTTTCATGTTAGCGAATGCTTATTATAACAGCAAGGATTATATCTCAGCTTCTCATTATTTTGAGGTTTATTACAAAACCTATCCCAAAGGTATTTTTACGGAAGATTGTCGTTTTCTTTCAGGAAAATCCGCTTATCTCGATTCTCCTGATCCTCGTCTGACTCAGGAAGAGACCGTAAAAGCGATGGACCAGCTCAATGTTTTCCTCGATTATTATCCGGAAAGTGATAGAAAAGAAGAGGTGACCAGTATGTTGACAGAATTGCAGGAAAAAATGGTATACAAACAATTGTTGAATAGCCGTTTGTACTACAATTTGGGAAATTATCTGGGAAACAATTATGAGTCTTGCATTATAACAGCTAGTAATACACTACTTGATTATCCGGTTTCAAAATATCGCGAAGAGTTGTCTTTCCTGATTATGAAATCCCGCTATATGATGGCAGTCCATAGTCTGGATGTTTTGAAAACTGATAGGTACAGGGCTGCAATGGATGAATATTATAGTTACGTCAATGAGTACCCAAAAGGTGAATATGTCAAAGAAGCAGAAGATATCTTAAATGAGTGTAAGAAATTTATAAAAGAATAAAATAGAAAAAATGGATTACAAGAAATCATCAATTCCTAACACGACAATTACACGTGATATGAATGCCTTATGTTCAGATACCGGCAATGTGTATGAGACAGTGAAAATTATTTCAAAACGCTCCAACCAAATAAGCGTAGAGACTAAGGCTGAGCTAGAAAAAAAGTTGCAGGAGTTTGCTTCTTACACTGATAATTTGGAAGAAGTATTTGAAAACCGTGAGCAAATTGAAATCTCTCGTTTTTATGAAAAACTGCCGAAGGCAACTTTGGTTGCAACTCAGGAATATCTAGACAAAAAAATTTATCACAAAAATCCTTCCAGGGAAAAATTAAAGAAATAATATGATCCAGCGTATTCAGAGTCTTTATATGCTCCTGATTACTGCCTTATTAATTGCTGTATTATTCTTACCATTCGGCTTTCTTCAAACGCCAACTGAAACGTATGAGTATACAGCTTTTTCAATTCAGCAGGTTCTGACAGGAGAAGTGTATTCCTTACCTGTATGGATTTTGGCTGTTGCATTGATTATAAACGCGGCCTTGTCTTTCTTGACTATCTTCTTGTATAAAAAGCGCAAGCTGCAGATACGTCTTTGTGTCTGTAGCGGACTTGTTTTGGTGCTGTTCTATTTGATTTATACCATTTTCCTGTTTATGTTCATCAGCAAGACTGGAGCGGAGAATAATACGAGCTTTGGAATGGCTTTGCCCTTGATTTCAATCATTCTGGATTATATGGCTGTCAACGCCATCAGAAAAGATGAAGCACTTGTGAAATCATGGGATCGAATCAGGTGACAAATGTTTCCTTTTTAAGAAACCTTTAGATTATTTATTGTAGCCTCCTAATTGGAAGTAATAATATATACTCAGTGAAATCGTCTGCAAACTGGAACTGTTGAAATCTTCCCCAACTACATCATTGAAGATATTGGATAAGTTATAGCAATAACGTCCTTCCACTCCCAGAACGGATCTTTTTATGTGAACTTCAAATCCTGCCCCTCCAAGAAGGCCATATTGAAAAGGGCTCTCAACCCGTTTGCCATGTTGAATCATCTCATTTTCAGGAGTCTGATCAATAATTCTTTCATTTTCAGAGAGTAGGTAACTTAACTTGGGACCGACATTCAAAAATATCCTGAAGACTTTTGAACCAGTGTATGCATGCATCAAAAAAGGCATTTCGACAAAATTTAGATTTCTGACGTAGGTATAGTCGGATGCTTTTTTGCTCCCATATAGATCTTCTTTCCAACCAGCTTCAAAATAATTGAGGTCAAGCTGAAATCCAAAATGATTCTCACTGATATATCTGATGGAGACTCCTTCTGACTTGCCTATGGAATAAAGTTTATCCACCAATTTTGGTACGAGTGTGATGGTAGACATAGTTGCGCCTGCACTAGGACCAAAATACCATTCACTCAAAGTGTTGTATTGCGCTGATAGGCCAATGCTGGAAAGTGTTAATAGTCCTGTTAGAAGAGTTTTCTGAAATTTCACTCGAATAAGGTTGTTTAATGATTGGTTATCTAGTTTGCTCATTCATGACTAAACTTTATTTCAAAGGATGAACATCTACGGTGTTGTCGGGCTTATAATGAATGACGTAAAAAAGTTGATTATAGTAACCGTGGTCCGGATTTTTAGTACTGAACTTAAATTTGTTTTGAAGCGGATCAATTGTTGGTACACTTTCCTGAAGTTCGGATTTGTCAAATACCATCCTAGGTATAAAATAGGTTGCTATATCGTAGCCCATCATTCCATATTTTGGATAAATATTCAATATATTCTTTCCGAAAATCCGGTTGAAATTTATTTGAAAATCACGTACATTGTTTTGCTGTGAATCAGCATAAAAGTTTGAAAATATGTAGGTGTTCAGTTCATAAAGCCTTTTTTGATAATTCTTGTTCATGGCTTGCCATTCAGGATAACCCATCAGGGTAATCTTCTTATCGGGAGATGTTTTCATGTTTGCCACCATACGGGTCACCAAGCCGTGGGTTTGGTTGATGCTTAGGGGAGCTGTAAAGATGGTATTTTCAACATCGTTTTCCATAGCTGTGAACAGGTTTTGGAGTTCCTCGTCATCATCGACTATTTTGAAGGGGATGTTTTTTTCAATGAGTGCACTTTTTATTTGGGGGATAAAGGCTGTTTCCGTATCATCTTCGTTCGGAGAACCATTCAAAAAGATAATATTGGTGGCCTTGATCTGGTTGACATAGTATTCGGCCAAAACATCGTACATATGAGAATGCGGTGTATTGGTCTGAAAGAGATAATGGTTGTTTTCCAATTCAGGTATCCGGGAGCTGAAAGGTAAAATCAGGATCTTTCGATTTTTCATGGCCCATTCTGAAAGCAGGGCTATCTGTTCGGGATTAGCACCACCAATGCAATAGTCTGTTTCCTTAAGCTTTCCGGTAGATATGGCCTGTTTGACTTCATCAGTCCCTTCTCCAGAGTCAAGAACCTGAACTTCAAAGGAAAATCCAAGGCTTTTCAGGCTGTCAACAGCCATCAGGAATCCTTCATAAAATTCAATGAAACGTTCATTGACTCCTGATGATTTTGTGGTGGCAAAAGGAAGTATGATGGTAATGCGGGGTGCATCGGCAAGTGCATTAATGGTCTTTTTTGATTTTTTTTTGGCTGAAACCATCGTTTGCAATATCTCTTTATCCTTGGTGGTGATTTCCTCTTTTGTTGAATCACTACTTGTTTTGACAGGAATCATGAGCGTTTGGCCATTTTTAAGCCCATCGACGATGAATGGGTTCATTGACAGGATTTCCGCCTCCGTTACATCAAACCTCTTACAGATGGAATAGATGGTTTCACGTGATTTTACATCGTATTTATAGTATTCTTTTTCAAACAGCTTGACAACTGGTACGTTCTTGTTTTGAGCAACAAGATCAAAGGAGAACATAAACAAAAGAAGGAACAGAATAAGTATGTTTTTTTTGTTTTTTTCCATTTGATCGGAT
>JALNXZ010000212.1 GCA_023230125.1 Bacteroidales bacterium
GCCGATAACAGAATCTGGAAAGAAGATATATTGTTGAACCAAAATTTGATCCAATTTGTACCGCGATGAAAAAATAAGTGTCTGGAAGTCGCTGGATTGGTGGACTTTTTCCCTGTATGTTATTTTAGCAGTATCTGGCTGCATCAGCATCTATGGGGCAAGTTATGATTTTGACCACACCAGTTTTTTTGATTTCAGTCAGCGAGCTGGTAAACAGATGGCTTGGTTTGTAATGTCTCTTTGTATTGGGGTCTTGATCTTGCATATTGAAGTCAATAGCTTTTTTTCGTGGTCTTTTTTTATTTATATAGTCATGATGGGGGTGCTGCTTCTGACAGTTGTCGTTGCGCCTGAAATCAAGGGTTCCAGATCTTGGTTGGTACTTGGACCGCTCAACATACAGCCTGCTGAGTTTGCGAAATTTGCGACCTGTTTAATCTTGTCGCGTTTTATGAGTTCTTATAATTTCAATATCAATCATTCAAGAAATGCCATCACCGTTGCCTGTATCATTCTATTACCAATGATGTTGATCTTTTTTCAAAATGAAACGGGAACTGCATTGGTTTTCTTATCTCTGATGATGATGCTTTACAGAGAGGGAATGCCTGGAATCATCTTGTTTTTAATGGTTTGTTTTGCCGGTTTCTTTTTGATTGGTATACGCTTTGGAGAAATTTCTTTTCTGACTTATACTTCTTGGGGGCAATTTGCGGTATTGCTGATTACGCTCTTGGTGGTCTGTGGCATGTTGCTGATTTATAGAAAAGACCATCAGACACCAAAAATGTTATTGACCTGGAACTTGGTCTTTCTTGGTGTGGGCATCCTGGTGAATATCTTTGGCTGGTGGATGTTTAACATCTGTTATCTTCAATTGATTTTATTGGCCTTGACATTTATATATTTAGCATTTCAGTCCTTGAAGACAAGGAGTACAGCGTACTTATTGATCGGAGTTTTTGCAATAACTTCTGCCGGATTCCTTTATTCTACGGATTATGCTTTTGATGAGGTTTTGGAGCCCCATCAACAGATTCGAATCAAGGTTTTGTTGGGCATGGAGGATGATCCGACTGGTGCCGGATATAATGTCAATCAATCAAAAATTGCCATTGGATCCGGTGGCTTCTTTGGGAAAGGATTTTTAAATGGGACTCAGACCAAACTAAAATATGTACCTGAACAAGATACTGATTTTATTTTTTGTACGGTTGGTGAAGAACAGGGATTTCTTGGTTCTGTGATAGTACTTGCTTTGTATATTGGCCTTTTACTCCGGTTGATTACTTTGGCTGAGCGTCAGCAATCGGCTTTTTCAAGAATATACGGATATTGTGTGGTCAGTATCCTTTTTTTCCATGTCTTTATCAATGTAGGTATGGTGCTTGGGTTGTTGCCTGTCATTGGAATCCCTTTGCCGTTTTTCAGCTATGGTGGATCTTCCTTATGGGCTTTTACCATTTTACTTTTTATCTTCTTGCGTCTTGATGCTGACAGGGAGCAACGACGTTGAATCTGAAGTCAGCGAGTCTCGGATGGTAAATAGGCGAATGCCAATATCTTCGATGCCCACAAGAACTTTATCTCTCAGTCCGTGTTCAATATCGATTCGGAACCAGCGTTTTTGAGCTGATTTCTTAATTACAAGATTTGGAAGCCGATAGGAAATGTTGTATAGAGATCCCCATCCTTTTCCAAGCCATCGGCCGTTTGCTTCCGAAAGTTTCCAGTTGATAGAGTCTGAGCGTGTTTGTCCGTCAGAACTTTTGGTTTGAATATATAGCCAGACGTTCTGATAGGGATAGATGTTTGAGTGACGGATGTAGATCTCATATCCTATGTTCTCAGGTGCAGAGGAAGGGATGCTGTCCTGAAAATAGATAGATTGATCCATAGCCCAGCCTGAGGAAGGAATAGTCCCTACGTTTTGATAGATGTTCTCATTTTGGCATGAATAACAAAATAAAGCTATAATGAAATACGATATGATTTTTTGAATTCTCATGCTTCATTTTTTGGTGTTTCATTATTTGAAACATTCGGCTTTTGTGGCTTGTCAAAGTGTGGCCTGTTCTGTTGATTCTTCTTCCGGTTTTTATTCTTCATGTTTTTTTTAAGATTGGCATTCGGATTGGAATGACTTTTTGTATCGTCTTTTACAACTTTTTGTTCTTCTCCCTGAATCAGAGCTTCCGGCTTTCTTACCTGAGCTTGTCTTGGCTTTTCTTTTCTCTCCGATCTGGCCATTCTGTCTTGTTTTTCAACTATCTCAGGCTTGTCTAGATGCTCTTGTTTTTGCAAATCGTTGGCTTTTTCAGACCTTTCAAGTCTGTGTCGGTTTCTGCTTTTACCTGCTTTTTTTGCCCTGTCAAAACGAGTCAACCCATCCTGACTAAGTACATCTCCGAATTCTCTTTTCTGCTCTGCCTCAATGACCTCTGAAAGATTTTCAACACGGATACCTCTCTTGTTCAGTGCAATGATTTGTTTGGACCTTTCAACCGTTATGGTTACTGCATTTGCCAAAAAATCCTTGCTGGTGGAATAGATTAACTGCCGTTTGAATATATCAGCTTTAAACAGGTAGTAATTACATTCTTTGGTTTCAAGAATAATGTCCTTAGAGGGTATATCTTTTTGTGCCTCCACATAGACATCCGTTTCATAATTTAGGCAACATTTCAGTTTTGCGCATTGACCGGCCAGTTTCTGTGGATTTAGGGAAAGATCCTGATAACGAGCTGCACTTGTGGAAACAGAGACAAAATTGGTCATCCAGGAGGAACAGCAAAGTTCTCTGCCGCAAGGGCCTACGCCTCCAATTCTTCCCGCTTCTTGTCTGGCACCTATTTGCTTCATCTCAATGCGGACGTGAAATGCTTCTGCCAGCACTTTGATCAGTTGCCTGAAGTCAACCCTATCATCAGCAATGTAGTAAAAAATGGCTTTATTTCTGTCTCCTTGGTATTCCACGTCGCCAATTTTCATGTTCAACTTGAGATCTTCGGCAATTTTACGGGATCTAAGCATGGTGTCATGCTCCAGTGCTTTGGCTTCTTCGAATTTATCCAGATCGACAGGTCGGGCTTTGCGATATACCCGACGTACCTCTTGCTGATCAAAGCGGTAATTGCTTTTTTTCATTTGCTTCAGAACAAGGCCACCTGTAAGCGTGACTTCTCCGATATCATGTCCAGGGCTGGACTCAACGGCAACAAGGTCTCCTTTTTCAAGCTCAATCTTGTTGCTGTTCAGGTAGTAGCCTTTGCGGGTGTTCTTGAATTGAACTTCAACCCAGTCTGTCATCTTTTGTGCTTGAGAAAGATCACAGAGCCAGTCGAATGTGTTGAGCTTTTTTATCTTGATTCCGCTGCATCCGTTTTTCTTCATGCAGCTGCCGCATATATTTAATTTGTATTCCATTTGAATCTGTTATAGTTTCCGGAGACCCGGTATGTTTTTTTGCTCTTGGAGACCAATGATTCCGTTAAAAGATGAACAGAAATTCTTCCTTCAATCTGCCGTTTCGCCTTGAAACAAAAGCTTTTGCCAACAAAAATAGACGAAAAAGCCGAATGATGCAAATCTATTTTTTGAAGAGCATGATGGACTTCAATGCCAAATCAAAGAAAACGATTTTGGCATTCACAT
>JALNXZ010000213.1 GCA_023230125.1 Bacteroidales bacterium
AGATACCTGAACTTCAGGAGATCAACAGTCACATCAGTCGTGCTCTGAGCATCAAGAGTCCCATGACATTCCTGCAGCGTCAGTCTGTCCATTTGAACAAAAACGGAAAGATTTTTCATGTTCAAAGCATCATCTTTCAGGACAACAGTTTCGAAGTGAATATTAACGACATCACAAAAGCAGAAGAAGAATCCCGTCTGAAACGCCAACTGACGCAAAATATCGCCCACGAGTTAAAAACACCTGTCAGCAGCATCCAGGGCTATATGGAAACCATCCTCAATAATCCGGATATTCCTGTAGAAAAACTGCACAGTTTTGTCGAACGGTCCTTTCTGCAAAGTCAGAGACTAAGCGAATTGCTACGCGACATCTCTACGCTGACGCGCATGGACGAAGCACCGAATCTGATTGAAAAAGAAGAGATTAACATATCGAAACTGGTGGAACAGATTGCAGGAGAATTGGATGCAGAATTGTCACGGAAGGACATTCATCTAATTACGGACATTGACCCTGCACTGACCGTCCATGGAAATGCTTCACTGCTGTATTCCATTTTCCGAAATCTTTTTGACAATGCTTTGGCTTATGCAGGCGAACATGTTGAAATTGGGGTTTCTTGTTTCCGAAACGACCTTGACCGTTGTTTCTTTAGCTTTTATGACACAGGTATCGGTATCGCCGAAGAACACCTGAACCGCATTTTCGAACGTTTCTACCGGGTGGACAAAGGCCGCTCCCGCAAACTCGGCGGTACCGGACTCGGGTTGTCCATTGTCAAGAACGCCGTGCAACTGCATGGTGGCACCATCTCAGCCAAAAACAGACCGGACGGCGGACTGGAATTTGTTTTCTCGCTGGTTAAATAATCATCCGAACTTACCCGTAATGTAGTTTTGAGTTCGCAGGCTTTTCGGGTTGGTAAAGATTGTTTTCGTTTCATCGCATTCAACAAGTTCACCCAGGTAGAAGAATGCAGTGCGGTCGCTTACACGTGCTGCCTGCTGCATATTATGCGTAACAATGATGATGGTATAATTTCTCTTGAGATCGTAAATCAACTCTTCAATTTTTGAGGTAGAAATAGGATCGAGTGCAGAAGCCGGTTCGTCCATCAGCAAAATTGATGGATTGATAGCCAATGCCCTGGCAATACACAGACGTTGTTGCTGACCTCCGGAAAGAGCATTTGCAGATTTTTTCAGCTTATCTTTCACCTCATCCCAAAGAGCAGCCTGTTGTAAAGAGTTCACCACTTTTTCCTCGATGTATCTTTTATCCCGGATACCATCAACCCGAAGGGCATATGCCACATTTTCGAAAATGCTTTTCGGAAAAGGATTTGGCTTTTGGAAAACCATTCCCACTTGCTTACGAAGCTCATCCACTTTAACAGACTTGTCATAGACATTTATGCCATTCACCAACGTTTCACCTTCCGTTCGAACACCGGGAATCAAGTCGTTCATACGGTTAAACGAGCGCAACAAGGTAGATTTGCCGCAACCGGAGGGACCGATAAAAGCGGTAATGGTGTTCTCTTCCGCCTGAAACTGAATATCTTTCAGTGCATGAAATTCACTATAATATAAGTTGAAGTTTTTTGCTTCCACTTTAAAATTGGGCATAGCAGTTTATTTAAGTTTGTTGTTGAAATAATGCCTTGCTGAGTTTGCCAATAGATTCACAAACAACACGATAGCAATAAGTACCAAAGCAGTCCCGTAGGCAATCGGTCTGGTTTTTTCCATATCAGTGCCACTGGTGGTGAGCACATAAAGGTGGTAGGGCAAAGCCATTACCTGATCAAAAATACTGTTGGGTAAACGATCCATGAAATAAGTTGCTGCGGTGAACAGGATGGGCGCCGTCTCTCCTGAAACACGGCTGACGGAAAGAATGAGTCCGGTTACGATATTGGGGTAACAAATAGGCAGCACCACTTTTCGGATGGTCTGCAATTTGGTGGCTCCCAGGGCATAACTTCCAAGTCGCATGGAATCATCCACCGTCTTGAGTGCTTCCTCTGTCGTCCGAATAATGACGGGCAATACCATTAGCCCCAGTGTCAGGGATCCAGCCAAAATAGAATCGCCGAAATTGAGTTGATTTACAAAAAGTGCCATACCAAATAGCCCGAAAACGATGGACGGAACTCCAGCCAAATTGTTGGTCATGGAACGGACTAATTTCTTAAACCACGATTCCTTCAGATATTCATTAATATATATTCCTGAAAACACACCAACGGGAAACGCAAAAATCATACTTCCGGCAACCAGGCAAAGTGTTCCGACAATGGCCGGAAAGATTCCGCCTTCTGTCATTCCATTTTCAGGCATTTTTGTCAAGAAATCCCAGCTAATGGCAGGCAAACCCCGCACCACAATAAATCCGAGAATCAGGAACAATACTCCGATCACAGAGAAACTGACCAGTCGGAATGTACCAAAAGCCAGCGTCTGTTTTAGTTGTTTTGTCAGGAGTTTCATTGATTATTTTTCGATTTAATCATTTCCACCAAAGAATTGAAAATAAAAGTAATGATAAAAAGAATGATTCCCAATGCAAACAGTGCCTTGAAGTGTGTGCCGCCAAACGGAGCTTCACCAAGTTCTGCAGCAATGGTGGCCGGTATGGTACGTACAGGTTCCAAAAAACTGTGGGGCATAACCGCCGCGTTGCCCGTAACCATCAATACTGCCATGGTTTCTCCGACAGCACGGCCTACCCCAAGAATGAAGGCAGCCATAATGCCGGACTTTGCATAGGGCAATACCACATACTGCACCGACTGCCAATGTGAAGCTCCCAATGCCAAGCTTGCCTCTTTCATAGAAACAGGTGTCGCACGGATAGCATCTTCGGAAACCGTAATGATGGTTGGTAAAGCCATAATGGCCAGTATGATACTTCCAGCTAGGGCAGTCTCACCTACCGGAAGTCTGAAAAGCTGCTGGATGGCAGGGACCAAAACCACCAAGCCAAAAAAGCCATATACCACCGATGGTATTCCGGCCAATAATTCTATGACCGGCTTAAAAATTCGCCTGGCCCGTTCACTGGCAATTTCTGCCATGTAAATAGCCGTAATCAGACCAATGGGTAATGCAATGAGAATGGCCAGTAGTGTCACCCAAAGTGTTCCGAGTATCAGAGGCAAAGCACCAAATTGGGCAGCAGGTGTAGCAGTCGGATACCATTCACGACCAAGGAAAAACTCTTTAAAAGAGATGGGTGGCATCTTCAACAAATAGCCACTGAAATGTTTAGGGTAATACCGGTTGTCAATAAAAGTAATCACATTCTCGTTTTTGGAAACATAGTCCTCCACACAAGAAGAAAGCAGTTCAAAATTCGGTCCCATCTGTTCTTCAGTATAAACCGCCGAAAGTTCATCCAGCGTAAAGATTTGAATTTCCTGATCTTTTCCACCAACCTCTTTCCAGTTGATGATATCTCCGTTGAAGATATCCTTCACTTGACTGGAAGTAAGTTTCTTCACCGGGTTATTGGAATTTAATGCCATACTATAACCATCCTCGATCGGAGAAGCCTTGAATAAAGAAATACCTGATTTAAATAGAAATATGACGATAAAGAGTACGGCGACTGTAGTCACCGTACTGCTTGTGAAAAGAATGCCTT
>JALNXZ010000214.1 GCA_023230125.1 Bacteroidales bacterium
CCGGTCGGTCGTGTGCTGATGTCCTATTTTGCTTCTGCCTATGTCCGCAATATTACAGGGATGAAAATATTTGACACGACGGCAGGTTTTAAATGCTATCGTCGTGAAGTGTTGGAAACCATAGAATTGGATAAGATTCAGTTTAAAGGTTATGCTTTTCAAATTGAAATGAAATTTACAGCATGGAAGTCAGGTTTCATAATCAAGGAAGTTCCCATTATTTTTGCGAACAGAGAACTTGGGGCATCCAAAATGAATGGAGGAATATTCAATGAAGCTGTATTTGGTGTCATTAAGATGACTTTCAGGAGTTGGTTTCGAAAATATCCCCAAAAACAAAAGGCTAAGGCATGATCCCTTTGCTCATACATGATGCTTTAATTATTAATGAGGGACGTTCTTTCAAAGGTTCTGTCCTAATTAAAGGAGAAACAATATCTCAGATATTTGAGGATGAAATTCCTGCGTCTGTATTTTCTGCTTGTAAAATAGTTGAAGCATCCGGGAAATGGTTGATTCCCGGTGTTATTGATGACCACGTTCATTTCAGGGATCCCGGCTTGACACATAAAGCTGACTTGACTACTGAGTCCAAGGCTGCATTGGCTGGAGGTGTGACCTCTTTTATGGATATGCCAAATACGATACCTCAAACTACCACCATACAGGCTTGGGAGGATAAAATGCAACTGGCAGCTGAAAAGTCCTATGCCAATTATGCCTTTTATTTAGGTGCCACCAACGATAACCTTTCCGAATTGGAAAAAGCCGACTTCGCCCGTGTCTGCGGCGTGAAAATATTTATGGGTTCATCTACCGGAAAGATGCTTGTTGGGAAAAAAGAATCACTCGAGGCCATCTTTAAGACCATACCTTCCATTGTTGCAGTCCATGCAGAATCTGAAGAAATCATCCAGGCCAACAAAATTAGATATACAGAAGAATCAGGAGGGGATCTTCCGCTTCGCTTTCATGCTTTGATCCGTAGTGCAGAAGCTTGCTATGCATCGTCTTCAATGGCGGTTGAAATGGCTACACGCTTTGGCACAAGGCTTCATCTTTTACACATAAGTACAGCCAGGGAGCTTGATTTACTTGACAATAAGCCACTTTCTTTCAAAAAAATCACAGCAGAAGCATGTGTTGCTCACCTTTGGTTTGATGAAAGTAATTATGAGCATTATGGTAATGCCATCAAATGCAATCCAGCCATTAAAACACTTCAAGATAAGGAAGCCCTGAGAACAGCTGTAAATAACGGCTTCCTGGATATTATAGCTACGGATCATGCACCTCATCTTTGGGCTGAAAAACAGGGCAATTGCCTGACTGCAGCGTCAGGTTTTCCATCCATTCAGTTTTCCTTGCCTGTGATGTTTGAATTGGTCCATCAAGGGGTATTTGGCAAAGAAACCATTGTTGAGAAGATGTGTCATGCACCGGCTGAGCTCTATCATATTGAAAAGCGTGGCTATATTCGGAAAGGATATTTTGCTGACTTGGTATTGGTCGATCCACAATATTATTGGACGCTTTCAGGTAAAGAAATTGTTTCTAAATGTGGTTGGTCTCCTTTTGACGGCCAACATTTTCACACCTGTGTTCTTCATACGTACCTAAATGGCAAACTTGTTTATGAACTAGGCAAAAGTCGTAATTTGAAAGCTTCCAAACCTTTGGAGTTTAGATAGGGCATTCCTTTTTTTATAGGGAGTATAAATTGGAATGTGTAATTTAAACTTGCTAATGTTTGTTTTGAATAAAATAAACATTACTTTTGTCAATCAATCAACGTTAAATTTACAGATTGAAGTACTTTCCTCAAAATAGGTTCTTTATGTCTTTATGATCAAGGGCAATGTACACGAGATTTGTATGTGTTTGATCAGATTATTGTTATCATGAAATGATGTGATTTTTCACCTGCTTTTTTTATTTTTAAATGAGTATGACTCCATTCACTCAGGAGGAATTTGATCTGGATCTGAATAACATACAATTCAGCGATATTTTTGTTTTGGAAGAGATTCAGCAAATGCAGGATTTGTTTTCCAATGCTACAGGTGTGGCATCACTCATCACCAATACAGAGGGTATACCTATAACTCGTCCAAGCAATTTTTGCAGATTATGTAATGACATTATCCGAAACACTGAAAAAGGGCGTATAAACTGTTACAGATCTGATTCTACTTTGGGACGGAGCAATCAATTAAGTCCTGTTGTCCGAACTTGTCTCAGTGGAGATTTGTGGGATGCAGGTGTAAGTATCACTGTTGGCGGGAAACATATAGCCAACTGGCTGGTTGGGCAAGTAAGGAGTGCAAAATCCAATAGGGTGCACATGATGAAGTATGCTGAAGAAATCGGGGCAGACAAAGAAGCATACATTGATGCATTTAATGAGGTCCCTGTTATGACTTTTGAGCACTTTAACAATGTAGCCAGCATGTTGTTTCAGTTTGTCAATGAATTGTCAGATAAAGCGTATAGTAATTTGCTTCTGAAAGCACAAATAACTGAACGGGAAAAGGTTACTGCCATGCTTCAAAAAAGTGAGAAAAAGTATAGATTACTTGTTGATAATTGTAATGATGTTATTTATACACTTGATTTTGAAGGGAAAATGACATTTGTATCTCCTGTTTGGACCAGCCTTTTGGGATACGATGTCAATCAGTCAATCGGAAAATATTACTATGAATTTATACATCCTGATGATATTCCGACATTTGAGAATTTTCTGAAAAAGTTGAATGAGTCGGATCATTCTGTTCAAAATGTAGAATTCCGGATAAAACATCATGATGGATATTGGTGCTGGTATCTTACCGGAGGCCTTCCGATCAAGGATGAGAAAGGAAATGTTACAGGCTTTTATGGTACTCTAAAGGATATTGGTGAAAAAAAGAAAAATGAAGATTTCATTAAAAGCATCAATGAAGAGCTGATTAACCAAAATACGGTTAAAGATAGATTCTTCTCTATCATCGCCCACGATCTGCGAAGTCCTTTATGCAGCATTCTTGGCTTATCGAAATTGATTGCAGAAGACACTTCTGATTTTACGACTGAACAGATTCAGGAAATCACCTCTAATATTCATATTACAGCTGATAATCTCTATCATCTTTTGGAGAATTTACTTGAATGGGCCAAAATTCAGCAGAATCTCATATTTGTCGATTTGGAACCAGTGAAAGTGCTTTTTATTGTGCAGGAGAGCGTATTGCTTTTCACCGATACCTTTAAGAATAAGAACTTAAAAATAGCTATAGATATTTCTAAAGAAGTGCAGGTTTATGCCGATATCAACATCATGAAAACAATTGTTAGAAATCTAATTTCCAACGCAATAAAATTCACTCCCAAAGGTGGAAACATTGAAATTTCTACCAAAATGACCAAAGAAGATGAAGTTGAAATATCCATCAAGGATTCAGGCATTGGAATGGGACCGGAGATTTTGAAGAATTTGTTCCGTCTAGATGTTTCAACCTGTAGAAAGGGAACAGAAAATGAATCCAGTACAGGTTTCGGATTGCTGCTTTGTAAAGAATTTATCGAAAAGTTGGGTGGAAAAATCAGTGTGGAGAGTGAATGTGGAAAAGGCTCAAATTTCCATTTCTCACTTCCGAAATATCCA
>JALNXZ010000215.1 GCA_023230125.1 Bacteroidales bacterium
TATCCCTTTACGTTTCCTTGATTATCAATAAACCAACCACTATGAGAGTAACCCCAAGCCCAATTTGTATATTCATATTGAAACAAGATCAAAGACTTTGGATTATCGCCATTTTTAAAATAGTCATCACATGCAAATAAGGCAAAAATGACAAAAATAAAGCAAGTCAAACTTAGCAATACGATTTTTATTATTTTCATGGTTAAAAATCAATGAGTTGGATGGCAGCCATCATCTTTTTAAGGAATGTAATCCGGTATTGCAGGGATTTCCCAAACTCTTTCCTGAAATGGATTCTTGCTGATGTAATGAAAATGAGAGAACAAATATTTTTAACGATGATGCCGAACCAAAGAAATTTGGGGCTTGGTGGAATTATTCAGTAGACCCTAATTATTTATTGTGCGTTTCTGCGTTTGGAATTTGATATTCTTCTTTAAAAGTATCAAGTAGCTTATAATAGTATGCCTCTAGCGTTGGATAAGTGATCCTGTTTGATTGATAATATTTGATTTTGTTGAGTACACTATCTATATATGATACTCCTCTTGGCTGCTCTTTACGATATGCCCATGTTCCCATTTCATTTGATTCATTATAAGCTATATTTGTAGTAATCGACCGTATAACGAACTCATTAATACATTGCTGCCAATCGCTATAATATTTATTTCTAATCGTATCAGGAATTGAAACAAAATTAGATGAATATGGTTTTATATAGTCCCAATATTTTTCAGTCAAGGGATTGATGAATGAATGACTGAATTCATGGCGAATCACATATTTCAAATGGTTTTCATCTCCAAAAAATGGTATATTGTTTTCAACTTTTTGTGGCCCCATTGTATTAAATAAATCACGCTTGCCATCAGGATATAACAGTGAATTTCCATAACCGACAAAATTATAGAGTGGAACTAAGATTATACTATATGATCTCTGGCTTTTACCATAAAAGTCCTCTATTTCATAAATGTAATTATAGTCTCCAAGATTATCAACTGTCCTTTCGATGATCGTCGAATAAAAATCCTTATGTTCATTAAAGAACTTATTGAATGATGACTGTATGGCAAAATCGCGAAGTAAATTTAAAAAAACAACCAAAGAATCTTTTCCACCAGCTCTTGTAATAACAGAACTGTCAATAATTATATCTTCTTTCAAATGAAGCCCATTATCTGTATGATGCATTAGAAGTGAAGGAATATTGTAATTCAAGATTTCAGGCCTTGAGCTTAATCGGTCGAACATCTTAACCACCTGATGCCCTTTATATTTGCTAAAATAATGAATGACATCTGTTTTATATTCAAAAGTATCTTTAGACATCAATAAACCGTGACTTAAAGGGTAGTCACTAATTGTCTGGATAATAGAGATTAATTCAATCTGGGGACGAACACTTACATTGATTTGATTTTTAGTATGCGTAATAGCTTCAGGGGCCTCATATGTTTCTTGAGCCAATAAATTCGTGCATGATAATGCTATCATCACAATTGTGCTAACAATCAATATTTTTCTCATTTTTTGTATAATCTATAAAAGTTTAAATTTTGTTGTATCATATTATATTCAGCATGACGCAATACCCTCGTATTTTTCGCGTACAAATATAAGGATTAAAATTCAAGTTTAAAGCTTGCCGTAAAATGACTTATATAGGAACTTTATCTGCATTTCAACCGTAAAGTCAACCCTTTAGACTATTAGCACGGTTGACCAGACGTAAGCTATTTGGCTTTTCATTTTTACTTGATCTGTTTCTAGTTATTAATTCTTCGCCAAGAATTTGTTTATGGAGCTTCACTACCCATACTCAAAAAGGTGACATTGGCTCCATAGACTGTATAATCGTCAGTAATTATGAACGGTCTGACATTGTAGGAAACACCTTTTCTTAGTTTTGATGATATTCTTGACGAAAATTTTTCCGAATTAATATTATCTAAATATTCAACTTCTTCTGAAGGTCCCACGATTGGAATTCTATCTTCCGACCAAACGAATCCATATTTAATAATCTCAAAATTTCCACGATATATTATTTCAGCACTGAAGGTTGCCCCACTTTCTGATATATCAGTCACCTTATGTGTTTTAAGTCTTGGATAGTCCCTACTTGTTATTTCATCAGAACATTGGATTGATAGAATAACGAGCAAAAACATGATTGAATAATTATATAGAGCTTTCATTTTTTTAAAAATATAATTGATAAAGTCATTCGATTTGATTCAATAGGTAAGCGTAGAGAATTATGAAGATTCGTCATTTGATAATATCTGATATTGGCACTTAAATTCACTCGATTGAAAGGCTTTTGAATTCCAAATCCTCCCCAGAGCCCTACCTGTTCTCTGTAAAATTCACATAATTCCGTTTCCGGATAGGTGTATACCATATAGTCACTAATTATAATCTCACTTTGAGCTCTTGCTTTCGTAATTATATGATAACTAATATCAACTCCTCCTTGTAAATAGAGGGAATAGCCCTTCTTTGGAAAAGAATATTTTAGCGACAAAGGAACAGATATAGTGGTTAAATCAATATATGTATCCTTAAATTCCGGATATGAACCGTCAATTTTTATCAGATTCGAATAACTTGATTTTGTTAAATTGATTTCAGGTTGAAAAGTTAACCTATCTGAAAAACGAGGGTAAGAAAGTTCTAAGATTAGCCCAATTGTTGGATCTATCGAATAATATGATTTGGAGATATCAGAATAATCGTCTGATTTATTGAGCAATGATGATCTTACCAGACCAATCGAAACACCCCAATCAATTTTTGTCCATGGTTTTCTTTTTATTATATCTATATAATCAGATTGCATACACTTGTTATACTGAATGACTAGTTCCGTAAGATTCTCTTCACTAAATTTGATTTTATTTAATTTTTCAACTCCATTCGGAAAACAATCATAAATTAAATAATTAAGGGTACCTCTCCATCTATTATCCTCTTTTAGTTCAACAATGGCCTCGCTTTCATTATTTTCTAATTTGTCATTATTTTCTCTATTCTTTTTTATGTAGAAACTGGATTCATATTTAAAAAGATTTAGAGATCCTACTACTAAAACCTCCACGAATGAACCTTTTAAGATTCCAGAAGAATAAGCATTATCATTTTCGTAACCAAATCCATTTATTTGTTCTGAAGAATATTCAATAATATCATTGTCCTTTTTAAAGATACATGAGTTGAGATTCTGATTATCGCCACGATATTTTATTTGACCATAGATCGTATCTCTTTCGTTGGTTATTATAAAACCATTTCGAAAATCTCCCTGAGCACTACATTTGAAGTATGTTGATATAATTATGAAAAATAGTAATAAATATAGCCTTTTCATTTTTTGATGTTATTAATTCTTAATGTCGGATTATTGGTTTATGATATCGTTTTTTTGAAGAAGTCAAGGAAACCAAAAAAATAATTTGTTTAATTCTCCAATCTGTATCAAATAATTGGTCAGTTGTATCGCATTGGAAGTCGTGTTAATTTGTCCATAATCTCCTGTTACTGCCAATAATTGCCTTTTATATTTATTTTTCTTACGATCCCAATAATAACAATAAAGAGCCATTTCCCCTATATCTGCTCCATTGTATACT
>JALNXZ010000216.1 GCA_023230125.1 Bacteroidales bacterium
AGGCAGACCATACTTATGGGCCAGTTTCAAACCTTCAGAGACATGACTGATGATGATCTTGGCACTTTCCTCCGGTGTCAGTTCATCATGTGGATTTACCCCGGATTGATTTTCTGTGAAGTAAATGGGGTTGCACATTTTACCAATATCATGATATAAGGATCCTGTACGCACCAATTGCACATTCGCATTAATTTCCTGAGCCGCTGCCGTTGCCAAATTCGAAACTTGCATAGAATGTTGAAAGCTTCCAGGACAGGTTTCAGAAAATCCCCGCAATAGCGGATTATTGATGTTTGAAAGTTCCACCAATGTCACATTGGAGGTGTATCCGAACATCCATTCAAAAAGGTAAATCAACAGATAGGACGTCAACATAAATCCACCGTTGATCAGGAAATAAGCAAAATTATGCCAATCAATCCGATTCATGAATCCTTCCTGAATGAGGGATATGCCAAGATACATGACACAATAGGTGATAACAACCAGGATGGAACAAAGAACCAATTGAGAACGTTGAGTAAGATCTTTCAAAGAATAAACCGAAGTCATACCTGCAGCAATCTGTATCAGCAAAAATTCATAAGGATACGCTACAATGGTTGATGAGATCAGGACAGTGATGATATGGGCAAACAACGCTGTCCTTGAATCGAAGAACGTCCTGATCATGATGGGTAAAATTGCATAAGGGATCATATAAACATGCAAATACCCGGTGTGTACCACCAAAGAGGTGATCAAGACCAAACCTGTGATCATGATCAAAATAAAAACAACATTCGCCTTCCGTTCATACGTGACAGGCCTGAAAAACCACAAAAACAAGAATTGCAAGACAAAAAGCCCGATAACCAAAACAATCTGACCTATCAGAACCCCGTTGGCACCAGAAGCGGCTGATCTTTCCTCCGTTACTTTTTTCATGGAGCACAATACTTTGTAAGTATCTGCAAAAATGATCTCACCCCTGTCAATGATGCGTTCCCCGCGCTGAACAAGCCCGGAAGAATGTGACACCCGCTTTAAAAATTCCTCTCTGGCTCTATCCGTAGCCAAATTATCAGGCTTTAGATTTTCAACAATATATTTATTAAGTTTACAAGTTTTCAGTACACTATTATGAATTCCTGGAGGAAGATTCTTAAACAAAGCCTCATAAGCCCCCTTGGTCGTAAAAAGCGTATTTAAGTCCCATGATTTTGCCACCCTGTCCTGAACAACTAAGACTGACGAAATTGAATCAGCTTGATATTTTTCCAGATAGGTAGTGGAAATGATGCCGACTTTATAGATGATATCAAGCTGCTCGTTGATATACACCAGATATTGTTGTGGAACGGTAATCCTCAGATAAGAATAGAAATCAGATCGCAAATCTTTTTTAACCGTTTTCAAAACAGAAGTATCGAGACTCAAGTAAGGTTTAAAACCCGCCATGACACTATCTGTTTCATGTTTAATTTCTTTATCGGTTTTAAAAATCTGAAAATCATAAGGAGCGGTCATCAAACCATAACGCCAGGGCTTACCTTCTTGAAATGAATATCTAAAACGACCTTCCCGAGGGAAGGATTGAATAATCAGAACTGCAGAAATGACAAAAAAAGCAACTTTAATGAGGTTCTGCGATAAATTATCCTTGAAATTTTTCCGCTTCATAAATATTTAGGTATTGAAAAATGAACCTCTCAAAATATAAGAAATGCACTGGTATTCCGTTCTAAAAGTACAAAAAAATCAAACACGACCCGAGAAGTCTTAAAATTTATTGAAAAATAGCGTACTTTTGCAATCTTGTACCTAATAATAATTAATCATGATGTCCCAACAAAAACGCGTTAGGGTGCGCTTTGCACCCAGTCCTACCGGTCCATTACATATTGGCGGAGTCAGAACAGCCTTATACAACTATTTGTTTGCAAAAAAAATGGACGGAGACTTTATACTACGTATCGAAGATACAGACTCAAACCGTTTTGTTCCTGGTGCTGAAGATTATATTATTGATGCACTCGACTGGTTAGGTATAAAATTTGATGAAGGCGTTGGCATTGGAGGTGATTTCGCACCATATCGTCAATCAGAAAGAAAAGAAATATATAAAAAATATGTAGATCAACTATTGACCGCAGAAAAAGCATATATATCCTTCGACACCCCGGAAGAACTGGATGAAAAGCGCAAGGAAATCAACAATTTCCAATATGACGCGTCAACCCGCCTTCAAATGAGAAATTCGCTGACACTATCTCAAGACGAGGTCACAAAAAGTATTACAAACGGAGAAAACTACGTGGTTCGTTTTAAGATTGAACCGGGAGAAGACGTTCTTGTGAATGATATGATTCGCGGTGAGGTCCGTATCAATTCTTCCGTTCTGGACGATAAAGTGCTATATAAATCTGCAGACCAATTACCAACTTACCATCTTGCCAACATTGTAGATGACCACCTGATGGAAATTTCTCACGTGATCCGTGGAGAAGAATGGTTACCATCCGCACCATTGCACATATTACTTTACCGTGCTTTTGGCTGGGAAGACAGTATGCCGGCTTTTGCGCACTTACCTTTACTGCTGAAACCCGATGGAAAAGGCAAATTAAGCAAACGCGACGGCGATAGGTTGGGTTTCCCGGTTTTTCCCTGCGACTGGATTGATCCAAATTCAGGTGACAGAAGTTCAGGGTATCGGGAGGCAGGCTATTTCCGAGAAGCTGTGGTGAATTTCCTCGCTTTACTTGGATGGCACCCCGGGACTGATCAGGAAATATTCTCCATGAAGGACTTGGTAGAGTCCTTTTCTTTAGAACGTTGCAGCAAGAGCGGAGCCAAGTTCGATTTTGAAAAAGGGAAATGGTTCAACCACCAATACATGCAGCTAAAATCGGAAAGCGAATTGACAGACCTGTTCATTCATGAATTAAAAGAAAAACACATTTGTACTGAAAACAAGATGATATTACCTGACTTCAGCGGTAAAAAAGCGTGTGTGTCTAAAGAATATATTTCCAAAGTTATCTCATTAATTAAAGAAAGGGCTAATTTCATCAATGAATTGTGGGATCAAAGTATTTTCTTCTTTGAACGTCCGGAAACCTATAATGAAAAAAGCGTCCAGAAATACTGGAAAGAAAATACTTCCATTCTCATGTCCGAATTGATTGATATTTTAGAGGACCTTTCAAATTATAATGATGGTGTCCGTATGGAAGAAACAGTCGTTAAATGGATTACTGAAAAAGAATATAAGATGGGAGCTGTGATGAATGCATTCCGTGTATCTCTGGTTGGTGAAGCCAAAGGGCCACACATATTCGACATTGTTACCCTGTTGGGAAAAGAAGAAACCATTTTCCGTGTTAAGAAGGCTATCAAGGCTTTAAAGTAAAAATAAAAACTTTCTATAGGATGTACCAAATTGGCATATTGATTTATATTACTCTTTTTCGTTTCATAGCTTTATTTCATAAGAAAGCTGGCAAAATGGTAAAAGGGCATCAGGAAACCTGGACTATTTTGCACGATAAAATGGACCAAAACAAAGAATGGTTGTGGTTTCATGCTTCTTCTCTCGGTGAATTTGAGCAAGGTAGGCCAATCATTGAAACCATACGGACAAACCATC
>JALNXZ010000218.1 GCA_023230125.1 Bacteroidales bacterium
AAGACAGATTTTGTTGGGATCAGGAAAGGCTGATTCTCGGCAACCTTGCTTTTGCTTGAAGTCAGTGGAATGTAATTCCGTACTTCGGCTGTACCTTTATCGCTGATAGTTAAATCGTCAATAGCTTTTTTAAAGGTCTCTTTGAGTTTTTCTTTGGCATTCAACTCGGAAAGATTTCGAAGGGTTTGAGGGTCACTCAGATCAACTTCCCGATTGAACAGTTTGTATCGGATGTAGCTCTCTACTTTGGGATACAGGATGTTGAAACCACTTATCAGACGGCTTTCTTTCAAGATGGCAGTGGTGAAAAAACCGATGACGTTGCGGTAATCCGGAATGGTATCCTTGAACTCGGTCTTGTGAGAAAAGTCTCCGTCAATATCATTGAAAATAATCTCTTTCAATTCTTTATGCGAAAAAGTCCGGAAAAGAATGTAGCCTGGTCTAAGCGTGTTGACATCGATTTTTCCGAGGTTCTTGTATTCCCTGTAAATTCGGGGAGTCAGCTGAGGAAGGGGAATATCGAGTTTGGCCAAGTCCTTGTTAGGGTTGTCTCTATCAATCTCAACGATGACCGGCGTTTTGGCTTTGGTATTTCTGCCCATAGGGCTATATTGAAATTCAACACCTTCTGTTTTAAGGCTTTCGACAAATTCGAGAAAAGCCGGCGTACCCACTACCACGAGTTGTTCGGGTTGATCGAGCGTGAACATTTTACGTAATCCACGGCCTATGGTCTGTTCGGGCAGGATTTTAGAATCGGCACCGAAGGGTCGCAAGCCGACGATGGTCGTCACATTACGAACATCCCAACCTTCACGCAACATCAATACCGAAACAACAGCCCGGTAAGGTGAAGCATCGGAATCAATATCATCTGCCGCCTTTCTAAGTGCATCAAGTTCATCTTTATCCCGTTTGCCTGAGCCCTCTTTGATCTCACCCGATTGGTTGGTATGGATCGTAAGTACACAATTTTTCAGTTTGGGATAGTTGCTTTCCAAAAAAGCAGCAGCTTGGTCAGCCTCTTTGGTATTCATGGTCATGACAAACAGGATGGGTGTTTTGCAGGTTTTCAGTTCATCAAACTGCTTTTCCCACTCTATATACCCCAGATGAATGTATTCCCGATACCGTTCAATAAAATCGTTGCTGTCTTTTTCCTGAATTTTCCGGCGGGATGCCTCGTCGGGCAGAACGGGTGATTTGACTACATTTTGTTTGATGGCCTCCACAAGAGGGTAATCACAAATGGTCTGCACGAAAATGGCTCCGTTATTGTGCCTTGGGGTGGCGGAAAAGTCGGCTTGCAGGCTAATGGTGTTACCGCTTTTGAGTTTCAGCTTGTTGCTTATGTCCTCGATGTTTCGGAACCAAGCTAAGGAACTGTCATGTATATGATGGGCTTCATCGTTTAAAACGACCAAATCTTTGATGCGGTCGCTACGAAGTATTTTTCCCAAATCAAGTCCTTTGGAGGTATCGGCATCCGGTTTTGGTTTAATGCCAAGAAAAATTGTTTCGACAGTTTCTTCCGGTGTCTCATTGAAAAAAACACGGTGAACGTTGGTCAGAAACAGATTGCCGGACTCGGTGATGGGTTTTAGTTCATCTTGTATGTGTACGGTCAGCTGGAAGTCGTTCTGCCAGTCATGACCATCCAACCCATTGTCTGGAATAAACGGTTCATTCCGGAACATAGATAAACCATCAAAATCCTTTCTCAGGCGGTTCAGCACAATAATGTTCGGAGCAATGAGCAGAAAATTCCGGGAAAGTGGACTGTCCGTCTCGTATAGCTTATGAAAATACGACCAGACCAAAATTAATCCCATCACCTTTGTTTTGCCGGAACCGGTAGCCATTTTGACCACGTAACGAGTCCAATTCTCGTCAAACATACCAGTGCTGATACGGCCGGAAGCATCAAACCGCATCAAGTCGTATTTGTCTTTTGCTTTCGCTATTTCGTATAGATAAACAATGGTCTCCACGGCTTCCTGCTGGGCAAAATAATACCGGAAATGCTTCTGACTATTGCTGTGTTCCGTGTTGAACCAGAAATTCAGCAATGACAAAGACGTAGAGGATGCTCCTTTGTACCCTTCTTCCCGCCAGTTATAAACAGCCTGACGAATTTTGTAAACCAGAGGCGGCAATAGTTTCTCGTAAGCATTCTGAAAAAGCTCTTTCTGACTGACAGAAGGGGCCCACCGTTCGTTGGGAGGAATAATCTGAAACGGGTTGGATAATTTCATGGTTTAAAAACTGTTTGTTACAAAGATATAAAAAGATAAATCCGAGCACTATCTTGCAAAAATAGTATTTGATTTGCTGATAATTCGTTTTTATGAAATAAATATTCCTTTTGCTGGATATTTTTTGCATGAAGTGTGGGGACTACGATTTGATGGCCAACATTTCCCCTCCGAACGCAGTCTTTTAGGTGTCGTTGCTGAAGGAGTCTTGCGAGAAAACGCGTTAAAAAAATGCAGTGATGGAAGGCGTAAAGAATTTCCGTTTCTTTAGACGACCGGAATGGCAGAGCGCAGCGATGCCTGAGGGAGGACAGCGGCTGAAGGAGTCCTGTACTCAGGACGACTGGAAGACGCGGTTCGGAAATTCAGCCTCCATCACTGCATTTTTAGCGTTTTCTGCACAGCGACGGAAAGCGACGGCACCCAAAAGACGCAGTGCTCTAAAGGAAACGAATGTCACAAAAAGACTTTCCTCATTCGGACAAAAGTATAAATGGTTTTCCGAATTTGAGTTAAATAACATGTTGCTGTATATCAGTGATTTGATTTATTATTCCGAAAGTCAGTCAAATAAGATTTTCTAAATCAAATAAGCCTATGTCCTGGAAAATGGATGATACCCACCCAAAAGACGGAGTGCTGTAAAGAATACGGATATTGCTAAAAGAACCACGGTACTATCTGGATGATAAATGACCTGCTTGTATAAACGCCTATGCCAATTCAACTATTTTTTTCAAATCAAAAGACAAGTGTTCATTATGAAAGACATATCCAAGCTGGTTGGTCAAACAGTTTGTTTTCCCTATAACTTTGTCGATATTCCGGTGTGAATGGCCGTAAATCCAGTATTCAATGGGACTGTTTTCAATGTATGAAGCCAATTCAACTGTAAAAGCTCCGTTCATTTTACTTTGGGCAAAATCGGGTGATGACAATTGAAAAGACGGAACATGATGGGTTACAACAACAATATGTGCTGCAGTGCTTTTTGTCACTTCGTTCTGAATAAACCGGAAACAGTTATCGTGTTCGAGGTTGAAATTCTCCCACGTCAATATTTCGCCGTTATATAAAATGCGGTGGAAATCACTAACGCTACGTTCGGTTATGTAAGCTTCTTCCAACGGAATTTTCGCCCACAAGGTTGAAACAATAAAATCAATATTCTCCACCCGGATGACTGCGTCGTAATAGCATTTCACATTGTCTCGAATGGAGCATACTAAGCCGTGGGGTATTTTTGCCAAATCGTAATACTTATATAGTTCGTGGTTGCCAACAGCAACGATTACCTGTCGGTAATTGTCCGAAGCCCAGTCCCAGAACGGATGCTTGTTGTAATTATCATCGTTCAAATAACCA
>JALNXZ010000217.1 GCA_023230125.1 Bacteroidales bacterium
CTCCTGCGAAAAAGATATTGAGTTTACCGGAGAAACAGAAGAGCCGATGCTGGTCATAAATAGTTTCATCACACCGGATTCCGTCATCACTGCCAATATCACTAAAAGCAAATTCTTTCTGGATGAAAATAACGACTCCGGCAACTTCATCACAGTGGAAAACGCTGAAGTCCGGATTTATGTAAATGATGTTTTCAAAGAAAAAATGAGCTACGTCTCAAACGGTAATTACAAAGCCAGTTTCGCACCGATTATTGGTGAAACCATTAAACTGGAAGTATCAGCACCAGGATTAAATACTGCATGGTGTGAAACTAAAATGGAAGATGCCGCTCAAGTCATTGCTTTAGACTCAACCAGTAAAATAACGAAATCATATCCAATATCCAATGGCTATTACGATGAAACACCAGCATCTGGAACAGAAGACACTATTGGATATTATTATAAAATAAGACATGATTTTTCCCTGCATTTTAAAGATCAGGAATCCGGACAAAATTATTATCGCCTGCTTGTAAAACTCGTTATCAGTGATGAAGGAAACTACAATTTCGAAAGTTACGATTTTGATTTTACAGATATTGTCTCAGGAGAAAGTTCTGATTCTGAAGATAATATTGTCAGCGAAAGCATTTACCCAAACACCTATCATGTGTTCTCAGATGAATTGTTTAACGGAAAGGAATATCCGCTAAAATTCAGTGTCACCACTGAGCAGATCAAATACTTACCGAAAAATGCTTCTATGGAGGGTTCTCAACCAACCCTGAAAATAGTCGTGGAACTCCAATCCATCAGTAAAAGCTACTACTTGTACCTTAAATCACGGCCATCCTGCGACATTGAAGATATCTTTGCTGAGCCCATACAAATACACAGTAACGTACATGATGGGATCGGTATTCTGGGAAGCTATACCAGTTGTGGCACTAAAGAATTAACTCTATCGTTTTGATTGGAAGAAATCGACCATCAGTTTGGCACATTCTTTTTCCAGGACACCCTTTGTAACAGTAGTTTTCGGGTGTAAAGCGTTGGGAGCGAAAATCGTATAACCACGTTTTTCGTCGGAAGCTCCGTATATCAGGTTGGATATTTGCGCCCAACCCAATGCCCCGGCACACATCGCGCAAGGTTCCAACGTTACATACACCGAGCAATCTTGCAGATATTTTCCACCCAAAGTGGCTGCTGCTGCCGTAATGGCCTGCATCTCTGCGTGTGCAGTCACATCATGGAGCGTTTCCGTTAAATTGTGGCCGCGTGCAATGATGCGATCTTTACAAACCACCACTACGCCAACAGGAATTTCTCCTTGATCAAAAGCCTGTTTCGCTTCTGATAAAGCTTGTTTCATATAATGTTCGTGATTGATTTCCATAATTTCTGCCAAAGGAAGAATCCTCATCTCATTTCATTTTCCCCGAAAAGGGAGGGATAATCTTCACTCATTCTTGTAATGATGATTTTCATCAAAGATTCGCGGATAAAACGCGCGCGGTTGGTGATTTTATATTTTATACAATATCTTTCCAAAGCTTTGTATTCCGGATCATTTAAGGTAATCGTAACAGTTCGGTTACGCAGCATTGTTGACCTTCTTGATACACCCTTGACATTCACAGAATTTTGTTGCCCTTTTTTCATTCACTGCTATTTTCTCCGTAAAATAACAACATTTTTTTTACATTAAAAAAGAAATGATACTTTTGTTCTAAAAAGGAACATGGCTGAACACAATGCTTTGGGTAAGACGGGAGAGATGGTTGCCGAAGCGTATTTGATCGAAAAAGGCTACACCATACGGGAACGCAACTGGTATTCCGCTCACAAAGAATTGGATATCATAGCTGAACATGAAGGTTGGATCATCGTGGTCGAAGTCAAGACCCGAACCGGATACACATGGGAGCCTCCGGAAGATGCCGTGAACAAGATAAAGATAGATCGTATCGTAAAATCGGCCAATCATTATATCTGCTTGCATCAAATTGATGCTCCTGTCCGTTTCGACGTCATTTCCGTTGTGAGCGAAAACGGACACTGGATATTGGAGCATTTCGAGGATGCATTTCTTGCCCCATATAAATAAATTATTTGTTTTTAATTAATTGAACTATCTTTGCGAAGTAACAATTATATTTTATGACACCCATCCTTTACCTTGAGAAAACAGATTCAACAAACCAGTATCTGATTAACCTTATTGAGTCTGATCAAGTGAAAGAAGGAGTTGCTGTCTTTAGTTTTAATCAAACAAAAGGCAAAGGGCAAAAAGGAAATACTTGGGTTTCAGAACCGGGAAAGAACGTTTGTTACAGCATCTTCATAAAACCTGATTATATTCCTGTCAGGAACCAATTCATTATCTCACAGGTTATTTCTTTGGCCATCAAAGCTTTTCTGGAAGAATTTTCCGGCAATATCTCCATCAAATGGCCAAACGACATTTATTGGAATAATAAAAAAATAGCGGGTATCCTGATTGAAAACAAACTGAAGAAAGACGTTATTGAATATTCTGTCATTGGCATCGGTCTTAATATCAACCAACTCCTATTTCCGAAAGACCTGCCCAATCCGGTTTCACTCAGCCAAATTACAGGTGATGAATACAATTTGAATGAAATGGCCGACAAGCTCCATCACAAAATCCGAACTTCATTGGAAGAACTTAACCTTGGTACAGAGGGTGATATTCAACGATATTACGTAAACAGCTTATTCCACAGAGACGGTTTCCATTCATACAGGAGTCAGGATGGAATTTTTTCAGCAAAAATCCGGGGCGTCACTGCTTTGGGTTATCTGATGTTGGAACATGAAGACGGAAATATGAAAAACTACGCATTTAAGGAAATCGAATATCTCTGAGATTCCTTCAACTGTGATAAATATCACCTTTTTTTTGACTTGATGGGCTTCAGTTCAATTTTTTTCTTAAATGTTTGAATGGATTGTTCCAATTTATTCAGATGATCATTCTCTCGGACATGAATGGCTTTTATCAAATAGTCATCGGCCTTTTCATAATAAAGATCATATATATGTTTTAGCTGATCCTGATAATAAGCCGTTTGCATTCTGTTTGGCTGAGAAATGATTTTATAGTCGGCCTCGACTTTGTCTATCATTTGTTTTCCCAACAGATAGTTATAATTTCCAAGAAAGGCTAAAGACTCATAATTTTGGGCATCAGTTTCCAAAATTTTTTCAAAAATCAAAGCCGCTTCTGCTGGATGATCCTGTTCCAACAACCGTTTTGCTTCATTCATCAACGTGTCCACATTCTGAGCAGAGGTCGTCACCAGACTCAATAAGATCAAACAAGTTAAAAGTGATATCTTACGCATAGCTATATGATATTTAGATGAATTCATTTGAACAAAAATAGCTGAAAAATCACAAAAGAAAAAAGTACAACAACAAATGCACTAAAAAAGATTATTTTTGCACAAAGAATTCTTAAAATTGACAGAAATGATACCATACAAACGGGTTCTGCTCAAATTGAGCGGAGAGTCACTCATGGGTGAAAAACAATACGGCATCGATGAAAAAAGGCTGAGTGAGTACGCAGCACAAATCAAAGACGCCCAAAAGCTGGGTGTTCAGATAAG
>JALNXZ010000219.1 GCA_023230125.1 Bacteroidales bacterium
TACACCCCCCCGGAATCCATCATCGACATCCGTTCTTTCCTGAACGGCAAAAATCAATTAATTATTGAGATTGCAGATAATGGTACCGGCATACCGGAAGATTCGCTCAAAAAACTGTTTGATAAATTTTACAGGGTCCCCGGATCTAAAAGCGGCGGGACCGGCTTGGGCCTAACCATTACAAAAGCCATTGTCGAAGCACACCACGGGCATATTATTGCCAGGAACAGAGCAAAAAGCGGATTGAGTTTTTTAATCTATCTTGATTTAGAAAAGCAAAATGGATAGCAGCAAATACAAAATCCTGATTATTGACGACGAACCCCAAATTCGGCGTTTACTGAAAATGGCTTTGGAATCGAACGGCTACAGAGTCTTTGAAGCAATAAATGCCAAAGAAGGCTTGCTGCAAACAACCATGACCCGCCCCGATGTCATCCTGCTCGATCTGGGTTTGCCCGACAACGGCGGCCTGTCGGTTTTAAACCAGTTGCGGGAATGGTCCACTGTTCCTGTCATTGTCCTGACCGTTCAGGATGACGAGCAAACAAAAATCACCGCATTGGACGGCGGAGCCGACGACTACATCACCAAGCCCTTCAACACCGGCGAACTGCTGGCCCGCATCCGGGTCACCCTGCGTCGCTCATTCAAGACGGACGAATCCCCTGTTTTCCGATCCGGAAAATTACAAGTCGATCAAAATGCCAGGGTTGTCAAAGTCAACGACGAGGAAGTCAAACTCACCGCCACCGAATACTCCATTTTAGCCCTTCTGATCCGCCACGCAGGCCGCGTCCTGACCCACAACTTCATCATGAAAGAAATCTGGGGCATCCATTACGCCGACAACTTCCAGACCCTCCGCGTCCATGTCGCCCAACTCCGCCGGAAAATCGAAGAGAACCCCTCCATCCCGCAAATACTAATCACAGAACCAGGCGTCGGATACAGGTTAAAAATCATTGAATAAAGTAGCCTAAAATTTCCCGAAACGTATATTATCTTTTGATTAGATAGAGCATTGTCACCCTCAATAGGAGTGCAAAAAACAGTATTGATAATAACAGAAAGTATTGTGCACCTATTGTAGACAGAGCTGTTTTTGGTGATATTGAACGTAGTGCCTTCTATTTTACAACAAAAATAATATCAGCTAAAGCTGTAAATATTTGAGGCTTTCCTTTAAATTCAAATGAAATTTTCAAATCATCAATATTTTTATTTTCAATGTTATCTAAATAATTTATAATTGTTGGCTTTAAGAAGCTAAGATTTCGCTTGAGCTTCCATGAATTGCTAAAGTCATCAGTATCAACAAGTACTAGAAATAAACGATTTTCAGATCCAAATCGCATTTCACCTTGATTTTCATATAGCCAAGTTGCTAATATTCTAGGATTTTCTTGTACTTCTCTTAATATTTCAAGCTTTTCATTTTTGAGAGTTTCTAGTACACTATGACAAAAATCATCATTCTTGTCTTTCATCTTTTCTATAATCTCATAGGAAATGTCGGATGGTTTTGCTTTCTTATCGAAATTAACATTTGCTTCTTCTGCTTTCTTTTTCAAGAAAGTTAACTCAACAGGTAAACCTTTTTCTTTTCGCTTCTCTTTGATATATTCAGCTGGCAAATAAGTAACCTTCAAATCGAAAGGAATATCGTTAATAAAAAAGTCTACACTTTTTATTTGTCCAACAGTTGGTAATACTTTTGGGTGAGATTTAAAAATATGTTCAATCAAAATACTGCTCCAATGGTTATACCAACTATTTAAAACATAACCTTGTACAGCAACATTAATTTCTGTCTCAAACTTGGAAATAAGGCTATCATAAGATTTGTAAACTTTTACATATCGACTTACTAAAAATTTGTCCAATGAGTTGTTATAATCACCTCCCCAGTCAAAGTTCTTTAGTTTATATAACTCAGACACTAATTGTTCAGTATCAAGATATTTAACCTGTTTTAAATTTTCGACATTTATAAATTTATCAAGAAGAATATTGGAGTTCAGTACGTCTTTGCTTAATAGATCAAATAACTCGACAAACTGCCTTTGCAAGGATGTTTCATGTAACGTGATATTGTTTGTGTTAATGAATTTTGCAATAAGCTCTTTTCTAAGTATCGATTTCGTTTTTAACCATAAAAGCCCCATTTTGTCATTACTAAACTCTTCCAAGTTCTGGTTTTCATGCAATTTTTTCCAATAGTTAAAATCCTTCATCACAAATGTCGTTTATATAAATCTAAATAAAATATTTCTTTTTAGGTGTGCAAACAAATAAAATCTCTTTACTACCCGCAACACTACCTTTTCCACCTCTTCCATTTTGATAAGTCTTTGCTTCTACTCTGACGTCTCTATACTTTGAGATAATTTTTTCAAATTCCTCAATTCCTGGATAGCTACGATTATTATAACTGATCAACCAATTAGGAATTTCCTCAGATAATTCAAATAATTTGATAAAAGAAGAAATAACATCTTTTCTTTTATCAAAACCGCTATAGCGCTGTGGCTCATAACGTTTTATACCGTTAACAAATTGTTTATCTTTCCAATACTCTGTAAAAGTCTCTAATAAATGATAAAAGCCTTGATAATCTGCATGACTATCACAATAAGGTGGATCAAAATAGACTAAATCAATATTTTTAATTCCGGGTAACAAATCAAGAATATTATAATTAAAACTTTTGTTATCCTGTTTATTATCAAAAACCGCATTATTATAATTTGGTAATATTTCTTTAAATATTTCTTTAATCGGTCTTACTAAACTACGATTCCGTTTAATTCTTTCGGCATCGTTAGCATAAACTAAAGCTTGAGTATGTCCGAAATGTCCCATTGTTATTTTTCTAGTCATACTTCGATTTATGACTGCAAAAGCAAGAGCCTGTTTATATATATTGTCCAATAACGGTATATTTGCTCTAAAGTTATCTAAAAAAAATGTTTCACTTTTCTCAAAAAAAATATCTGTAAATGTGTTTTCCATTAAATCAAAAATTTCTTTATTTTTTGACGGTTGGAAAAGTATTTTTAAATCATCATTCGTTAGTTTTTCAGTTTTATTTTCAATAAGTGATAGACCTATTTTATTATTGAAATCTAAAAAATCATTCGTAACGGTTCTAATACCTGTTTGTTTAAAAAGGAAGGCAACAGACTGCGAACCAGCAAATGCATCTAGAGCTGTCTTTACATTCTTGGGGATGAATTTATTTATCCAAGGGAGTAATGTATATTTTGCACCTAAATATTGCGGCTCAGGAAATTGATAATCAAGATATTTATATTCTTCAAAAAGCATCCTTTAAGTTTTTTATTTTTGTGAATAACAAAGTTAAACTATTTTTTGAAGAATAGCATTATTCATTATTTAGTAGAACATCTTAAGTGAACAATCCTAACGTCACACTCAACGGTTCAGGAATGATGGTACGGCTCCCCATTCAAGATGGTCATGGCCCTGTAAATCTGCTCCACAAAGAACACCCTCACCATCTGGTGCGAGAAGGTCATTCTTGAAAGCGAAATTTTTTCCTTGACCGCCGCATAAACAGAAGCATCAAAACCATAAGGGCC
>JALNXZ010000220.1 GCA_023230125.1 Bacteroidales bacterium
TTCTATAGAGCACTTGCTCAGGAAGGAAAATCCAAGGGATGGCCAGTCATGTATATTCAGCCGTTTGACGAACCGGGGTGGCATTCACAGAAGGAAAGAGATGATAATCTTCATATACTGAAAGTCTTGACAGCTGCTGGTATCCCAACAGAAGAAGATGGCCCTGGGGATAAATATTTTGTTAATGTTGCAGGACCTTATTCTGATTTATGGAATTTCAACGCTGCACTCAGTTCTGCCGAAGATGTTCGCCAAGCTCAAGCAGAAAATCGCAAAGTTACCTTATATAATTACGATGTTTCAGGTTGGCTTAGTGAATGCGGACGTTGGGCAACAGGATTATTTAATTGGAAGTTTAATCTAAACGGAGCATTCAATTGGGTGTACTTTGGAGGAAGAATTGATCTTTATAATGACCTTGATGGGAATAATGGAGATTGGATGCATTATTATCCAAAGACAGACAAACATCCTGGTGGTTCATCCATCGGTTTTGAAGGAATACGTCAGGGCATCAATGACAGACACTATCTTGAACTTTGTCAAAATACGATAAAAATAGCGAAAGCCAAAGGTGGCAAAGCTGAAGCTGCGGCCAATGTCGCTGAAAAGATGCTTGAAGAACTTAGAGAAAACTTAAGCAATAATTTGGCTGCCCAATACAAAAAAATGGATTGGACGATGTATTTATCCGAAGAAGAGGCTTCTAAATATACTTTTATTCAACCTGAAGGGAAGATTTTATCCTATGCTAGCGGTGAATATAAATACAGCAATAATCTTAAACTGGAAGATTATGATAAAATTCGTTGGATGGTTGCGACAAATATCGTGAATATGATGGAAGAATCTGGAGATATCGCTTCTACAGGGATTAAACGCTCTCCGATGGTTCCAATATCCAAGAGCATTCCCAAACCGGAATATGCGCAAAAGAGCTTGGAGATACCGACTCTGATCAATGCACCGGTTGTTGACGGTAAAATTGATGCTGATGAATGGGTAAATGCTGCAGAAATAAAACTTGGACTCGATGATTCCTTTGCAAGTCCGCAAATGCCGACAAAGGTTAGTTGTGGATTGAATGGTGGAGTCTTTTATATTGCTTTCACTTGCAAAGAGGAAGTGTTAGATTATCTTATAATGGATGCTACCAAGAATGGGGGAGCTGTAACGAATGATGATTGTGTAGAAGTATTTCTGGATCCAGGGCTTACTCAAAGCAAATTTTATCATATAGCAGTTAATCCTCTTGGAATATTTTATACTGATGGTAGTTATAGGAATTGGAATCCTGATATAAAAACAGCAACATCTATCAACAAAGAGAAGCAGGAATGGATTGTTGAAATGGGCATTCCTGTTGAAGACCTGAAGCTGGCTCCGCAGTTTGGATTAAATTTTAACCGGGAACGCAGACCTAAAGATGCATTAATCGAACTTTCGTCATGGGTGATGACCAAAGGTGGCTTTGGTAAACCGGAAAGATTTGGCACTGCTGTCATTAAATAAGAGGGATTGTAACCAAATGGAGTTGAGCATCGGCTATTTCTAAAAAATTAAAGCTGGAAGCTCAATTTCATTTGGTAAGTATCCAGTCTTTCATCAGTAAATCTAGGTTTGTGCCAATAATACAATAGACTTAAATTAATATATTTATTTGTAAGGATTGGATATCCTAAACCACCGCCGATTCTATATCCGTTACCGAATAAAAACGATTCCTCGGCGTTACGAGAATCGTTTGCTATTACGTTGTTGTATCTATAATCAAGAAAGTCTTCTTTTATGGTGTACTTCTTATTCAACATATTAACACGAGAATATGCCAGTTCAATATTAGGTTTTAATTTGGATTTGGTAAAAATATATTTTAAGCCAATGTTTGATGTTAATTTTATAGCACTAATCTGATATGAATAATAGGATTCCTGAGTTAAATTAACAAATTCATCATAACCAATTATTTTTGCAAAATTCACATCAAACATTAGATGTAAACCTTTATTGTACCTGGGTCTATAAAAGGAGAGTTCTGCTCCGATTATTGGACTTATTGATGGCATTTGATGAAGATCAAAGAAACCTGAAGTAATAATTTTCAGTTGATTATATTCTATCCCACTATAGACAGAAAAGACATATTTTCCAAATTTCTTTTTATAGTCATTCTCAAATATGATACATGATTCACTAGATTTACACATTTTATCATGATATACTTTTGTATATTCAATCATTGACTTTCTTTCAAATTCTGCATCTTTTGTTTTAGCTGCCAATGGGACATAATCTTTGAAAACATAGGTAAGAGTTCCTTTATATCTATTATCAACTTTAATTTTATTACTAACTATCATATCCGGTTGTTTGGTGACACTAATCATTTTCCCCGGTTCTTTTTCATAAAAATAGTATTCCCTCCAATTGCTATTTAGATAATATAAATTCAACATACCCTGAACTAAAAATTCAACGAATACATTAACATTTAAACTATCATTAATAGTTACATTTTTTGAGACGTAAAACTTCCCTTCATCGAAAAATCTGAATCCATATATTTCACCAGGTTGATATATTTTTACAGTTGAATTCTCATTGACTTTAAACTTACAGATGTCGAAGTTTAAATTATCGGTTTTAAAATCAAGGAGTCCGACAACAGTATCCTGATCATTTGTAATGATAAAACCTTTTACGAAATTATTATTCCCATAAACTGTTGTAAACGAAAAGACGATCAGAATTGATAAAAAGAACTTTATTTTCATCTCATTATTTTTTATATTAACATTCTAAGTATTCGATGTAACTCGCCAAATAATTGTTTACTTGTGTGAGCGAGTTGATTGCTTATTAATACTCAAGCATATCGACTATGGATTTACATCTTCAGAAATCATATTTAGTTTTATATTGTGATACACTTTTTCTCCGGATTTAAAAATCTTTCCGAATATTTGTGGAGTATAACCTTCTTTAGAGCAGTTTAAATAAATGCCCCCCCCTCTCGGAAGAGTTATCCGGTAGGTTCCGTCTGTCGAACTAAATATAGAATCAATCGAATTTCTTGTATTATACTCAATTTTTACTCCGGATATGGGGTGATCTTGAGAATCCGATATGATTCCGTATATCGATGACGGTTCATTAAACTCATTCAGCGCACATGACTGAAGAACTAAAATAAAAAATGTAATAATAAAAAGATGTATGTTTTTCATTTTAAATGGAATAAAAATATATGTTCACATTTTCTTTAATAATATATAGTAAGAATAGAATAATAATAATGGATAGTTAATTCAATGTTAATAGCACTCAAATATACAAATATATTTATTACATTGATTCATTTGGATTTATTTTTTTACACTTTTTTTAAAACAAAACTTGACATTAACCAAATGTAAACGTCCGCACAATTGATGCAAGAAGGCTTACCTTTGACCTATAAAAAAGATGGTTCCAAGCTTGAACTTGAAACCATCTAATCATGATTGATGCAAACAATACTTAAAACGGTGTTTATATATTAAAATACTTAACTCGTTCTAATTTTTTAGT
>JALNXZ010000221.1 GCA_023230125.1 Bacteroidales bacterium
TACCGCTATTGTAAATAGTTATCTGAATAGTAAGAGGGTGAAGGATGTTCTTCCACGCGACCTGAAGTTCGTCTGGACGGTCAATCCCATCGAAAAAAAGAATCCTCTATACCAATTAATAGCTTTGAAAGTCACTACTCGTGACGGGAAACCTGTTCTTCAGGGTGATGTCATCACTGATGCATCTGATGACTTTCAGCAAACGACCGGTTCTGCAAAAGTCAATATGACCATGAATGCCGAAGGTGCAAAAACTTGGGCTCGTCTGACAAAAGAAAATATGGGCAGAAGCATCACGATTGTTTTGGATGGCTATGCTTATTCTTTTCCACGTGTTCAAAGTGAAATCACAGGTGGAAGTTCTGAAATTACCGGAAACTTTACTGCTGCTGAGGCAAAAGACTTGGCAAACGTTTTGAAATCAGGAAAGATGCCTGCTCCTTGTCATATTGTTCAGGAAGATGTTGTTGGCCCGTCTTTAGGTCAGGAAGCCATTCATGATGGTTTTATCTCTTTCATCATCGCCTTTATCCTGATCCTCTTTTATATGCAGCTCAATTACGGCGTGAAACCAGGTCTTATTGTTGATGCCAGTTTGCTGATCAATATATTCTTCATGCTGGGTATTTTGGCTTCTTTTCAGGCCGTCTTGACACTCCCGGGTATAGCAGGTATGGTGTTGACGCTGGGTATGGCGGTTGATGCGAATGTGCTCATTTATGAGCGTATCAAAGAAGAGCTTGCGGCAGGAAAGACCATGAAGAAGGCTGTTGCTGATGGTTATAAGAACGCCCTCTCCGCTATTATGGATGGTAACATAACGACCTTGCTGACCGGTATTATTTTGTTCATCTTCGGTACAGGCCCCATTAAAGGTTTTGCCACAACTTTGATCATTGGTTTGCTTACTTCTGTGTTCTCTGGCGTATTCGTCACTCACTTGATTTATGAAGCACTTCTTGCCAAAGATAAAATGTTGAATGAAACTTTTAATACCAAGTTTACCAAGAACTTGTTTAAGGGTGTAAATTTTGATTTTATTGGTAAACGTAAATACGGATATATCATCTCTACAATTGTTCTGTCGACCTGCTTGTTGTTTATTGTTTTTAGAGGCCTTCAACAAGGTGTTGATTTTTCAGGAGGGCGTAATTATGTGATCCGTTTTGAGCAACCTGTATCTACGGAGGATGTAAGGAATAGTCTTGAAACTAACTTTGAAGGGTATTCTATGAATGTCATTCAGATTGGTTCTCCCAATCAAGTTCGTGTCACTACCAACTATAAGATTGATGATAATGGTGAAAACGTAGCCAATGAAGTAGAGGAACTCCTTTATACAGGATTAAGGCCATATTTGAAAGCAGATATTACTGAGAAACAATTTGTTATCGAGAATATCATGAACTCACAAAAGGTTGGTCCAACTATTGCTGATGATACAACGCAAGGTGCCATTTGGGCAGTGCTATTTTCTGTTCTTATCATGGGACTCTATATACTGATGCGTTTCAAAAATATAGCCTTCAGTCTCGGTACGACTGCTGCTCTAATACATGATGTGCTCCTGATCATTGGTTGTTATTCAATATTCTATAGTATCGTACCATTTTCTTTGGAAATTGACCAAACGTTTATTGCGGCTATTCTAACCATTATAGGTTACTCTGTGAACGATACTGTAGTTATATTTGACCGTGTGCGAGAAATACTTGGTTATTATCCAAAGCGTAACAGAAAGCATATGTTGAATGAGTCGTTGAATATTACGTTGGTTCGTACTTTCAGTACTTCTTTGACAGTGTTCCTGACGCTTTTATCCATTTTCATCTTAGGAGGTGATACCATACGTGGTTTTGCATTTGCCATGTTGGTCGGTACAATCACCGGTGTATATTCAACATTGTTCATAGCAGTTCCTGTAGCATATGAAGTACAGAAGAAGCAATTGAAGATTGTTGATGATGATTATGATGATGGCTTTTCAAAATTAAAAGCATGATAGACTTAATAAAATAAAAAAATCAAAGGCTTGTCTTTTATTAGGCAAGCCTTTGATTTTTTATATCATAATAAAATGACTCAAAAAATAACCAGTCGATATCCCTCTTTTTTGAGAGCCAGGAAGTGAATAGAGGGATCTTCTTTAAAACGCTCCCTTAACTTGACGATAACACTGTCAAGATTCCTGGATGTAAAATAGGTAACCCCATCCCAATATTTTTCAAGTAGATCGTTTTTTTGTACAACTACGCCAATTTTTGTGCTCAACTCCATTAGAACCGCAGATTGTAATCTGCCTAAGATTACATATTCATTCCTGTATTGTAACGTTTGAGTGGTGGGATTGAATCTGTATTTTCCAATTTGCCTGTCTTTTGTAGGATTATTACTGAAATCTCCAAGTACGTGTTTAATTCTGACTATGAATTCTTTTACTTCAAATGGCTTTTTGATGTAGTCATATCCCCCAGTTTCAAATCCTCTCTTAATGTCATTGGCGTCAGTATGTGAGGTCATGAAGACAATGGGTGGACAAGTTATTTCGTTGCGAAATTCAGATGCCAGGTCAAATCCGTCTCCGTCAGGTAATGTGACGTCAAGAACAATTAGATCCATTACGTGTTCATTCATCATATTTCTTGCAGCCTGTACAGTCTTGGCAAGATGGACAATAAATTTTGCTGCTTTTAGATAGTCACTGACGATATTACCTGTAACGTCATCATCTTCAACTAATAAAATGTGTCTCATGAAGCAACTATTTTGATATATTATGGTTGTATAATATGATAAAATCAATAGATATTACAAATCTATTTACAATGATAGTGAAAAAATATAATTTAAATACAATGAAATTATATTAAAATAAATGATTTATATATTAAAATAATATGATATAATTCGGACACCTTCTTGGCTATAATTAAATAAAGTGATAATCAGTGATAATCAGTGAAAAGATGTAATTATTGCATTTATCTTTGTGTCGTTATCAAAATTGTGAAATGAGAATTAAAATGATAAATAAAGCTAAATTTTCTATATTTCAGGAGTGCATGGGCGATGTGGTGGCTATCTAAGTTCATGTGGAATTAGAAAATAGCTTTGTAAAGAGGGTGTCTCAAAAAGACATCCTCTTTTTGAATGTCTCAGTGATTCAATAATAGAATTGAATATTTGCTCGAAAATAAGTATAATAAATTGCAGAAGCTATGCTATCCTAAGTAAGGAATTCCCTGATCTTATGATTGACAGAAGCGATTAACGACCTAGTAAATTGTTTTCAGCTTGTCTGATGACTTCAAAGTTGAATCCGGCACATACTTCATTCTTGTATGTTCTGATCTTATCGTTGCAGAGATTCCCGATACTGCCTTCATGGGTGTGATTCACTGTCTTGTCCGGATGGAAAATGCCTGCTTCGATCTCAAGGCCCACCTGTTTGTAAGCATCGCGGAAAGGTATTCCGGCCAAGGTCCTGCGATTAACCTCTTCAACGCTGAAAATCAGGTCATATTTGTCATCGTCAAATAAATGCGTATTCACTTCAATTTGTGACAT
>JALNXZ010000222.1 GCA_023230125.1 Bacteroidales bacterium
TTCTTGTTGACACTCCATGCGGGCATAGCCCAGGTGGAGAGTGAGAACAAGAGTGAGAACATCAAGTGGGGCCTGAAAAGGAGCACCATGGATTCCGACTCTCCGGCATTCTCGCGAAGGTGTTATGGCTATGATTGTAACGAGGAGAAAGGCCTCATCCTCAACATCGCTGAGGCCAGTATAGTATTGAAGATATTCGGATGGTACGGCATGGCTGGAGTCAGTAGCTGTAGAGTTTTAGGAAGAAATAATCATCGCTAGAATGACCATGTCCCTGTTTTTTATGCGTCATGATTTTTGTTAAGACCTTTAATTTTTTCTACATGGACATACATCTCGTCACTGCAATGGAGACAAATGAAATCAATTTCTACTTCTTGTGAACTCACTGAGGAAATTTTTGTCCTTTGCCTGATACGGTTCTTTCGATTTTTGTAGCATAATTACTGAAGTCTATCAATCCTGAAGTGCTATGATAGTACATACAGGATTCGCCTTTTTTCCCATCATGGTCTATTTAAACTCTTGCTTTAAATTTTCAGTATGGTTCCGACTTTAAATCATACAAGAAAAAAGAGTAAGCCTTTTTTTAATAAAAAGGAAAGGATTTTTTGTTAGTGAAGTCCAAAATATGGTTCCATCTATTGTTGGACTGTATAGCACCGTACATTAAATTTCATAAATTACAAGGCTATAAGTTTTTTTATTGTCAATTATATAGATTATATGTAATACTCTGTTTAGGACAATGTAATGAGCATCAAAACACGTTTAGTTCTTCCTTCAGCTTATAATACAATAAATTCTAATCGTTCCATGGGATATACAATGGAGTCAGCTGTAGCTGATATCATTGATAATAGTATTTCTGCTAAGGCAACAAGAATCGATATTATTATCCCACCAGTTCAGAATGATGAACAAAAAAGCATTTCTATATGTGATAATGGGTGTGGGATGTCATTATATGAACTCGATAACGCAATGACTTTTGGTGGACGAGATAGTTGGGAAAACAGAGAGAGGGATGACTTAGGAAGGTATGGGTTGGGATTAAAGACTGCTTCTCTCTCTCAATGTAGACAACTATCGGTAGTATCAAAAAAAGAAGGAATAATATGTGGTGGAAAATGGGATTTAGATTATGTTAAGCAAACAAATAAATGGGAGTACATAGAATTAACCCCTATTGAATGTGATTGTATTATTGCCGGCACTCCGGTTGAAAATTATCATAATGGAACAATTGTTTTCTGGAAGGATTTTGATCGAATTCGAGAATCATCTAAGCATTTTGCAATGGAATTTAATAAGCAACTTTCCGCGACGCATGATCATTTGGAATTAATTTTTCATAGATACCTAACAGGTGAAGATGATTTAACAAAACTCTCAATTTTCATTAATGATGTTATGCTAATTCCAAATGATCCATTTTTAACGAAACGAATTCCTACTGTTGTTGAAGAGACTAAAATTTCAATTGGAGGTGATTATATTACTGTTCGACCTCACAAGTTATTGTATTCAACAAAACTCTCTGAAAATGAATTAACTCGTCTTCAAGTAAAAGGGCCATTACTCCAAACTCAAGGTTTTTATATTTATCGCAATAAACGATTGCTGATTTGGGGAACTTGGTTTGGATTAGCATATAAAACTGATAAAACAAAATTGTGTCGAATCCAAGTAGACATCCCTAATTCACTTGACAGTTTGTGGTCGTTAGATATTAAGAAATCTATGGCAATTCCTCCAGAATCGATACGAGAAACTCTCAAAAAAATTGTTGAAAATGTTAGTAATATTAGTATTCGAACTTTTCGGACAAGAGCTAGAACAAAAAAAGACGTTATTCCTTATTGGATTAGACTTCAACTGCCAGATGGCACTTTTAGTTATGAAATTAACAATGATAATCCTCTTTTAAAAAATTTAGAAACAACACTGAATGAAAAACAGAAGCTGGAATTTAATACCTTGATTAAGGAATTATCAATTTTTCTTCCAATTATGCAGGTTCAAGTTGATTTGCAAAATGGTGTTATTATTAGTAATGAAAAAGAAGCAGATTGCCCGACAAAGGATGATGTCTTGAAAAAATATCAACTATTAAAAGATGCAGGAATTTCAGAAGGTGATTTACTAAAAATGGAACCTTTTTGTAATAATTTGCAATTGTTTACGAAAGAGGCAAATGAAAATGAGAAATGAAAGATTAGACGATCTTTGTAAAATGATTTTAAATAGTTTACCACAGGAAAAGACTAGAGAAATTTTGTCAGAAAAAATTGAGATTTTTACTAGGCTGGCACTACAAATTTTTCCAGAAGAATCTCCATTGACTCAAGATCAAATTGAATATTTAAAGTTAAAAGTATTTGACGAAGCCTATTTTAAAATAGATGAAGAAGGATATCTTTTAGAAGATCCTTCCTCAGTTTATGCTCCTTGGTTAGACAGTAATCGTTCAAAAATCAATTTTGAGTATTGGGAAAGATATAAGAAGTATCTTATAAATGAAAAGAAATGGAATGAAAATTTAGTTAACCATATTGATGAGGATTCTGACAAGGTCTTAGATAAGTTAGGGAATCCTAAGGACAGTTTTTCATGGTGTCACCATGGATTGCTTATTGGAAATGTTCAAGCAGGGAAAACGGCAAATTATACTGCAATAATAAACAAAGCAGTTGATGCTGGTTATCAAGTTATTATTATTTTAACAGGAACAACTGAAATCTTAAGACATCAAACTCAAGGCCGTATTGATAATGATTTCGTTGGATTGCCTTCAAATCATCCTCTTGGCGATTCTGGAAAATATCGACCAATAGGAGTTGGGCAGATTCCCCCATGCACCAAAATAAAAATTAATAGATTCACTTCAATATTGATGGACTTCAAGACAAGTACAATTAAGCAAGTTGGAATGCAGTTGCAAACAAATACTGTTTCTTTGTTCGTATTAAAAAAGAATAAAACTGTTTTAAATGCCTTAAGCAAATGGTTGGCTGATAATAATCCGACTAAGGGGGGAAAATATGATTTTTCAGCTTTGATAATTGATGATGAGGCAGATAATGCTTCAATTAACACAAGAAAAGAGGATGAAGATCCAACTGCTATAAATCAGGGTATTCGAAGTATTCTTGCAAAATTTTCTCGTGCTGCCTATTTGGCTGTTACAGCGACTCCTTTTGCTAACATTTTTATTAATCCAATAGAAGATGGAGATAAAAATGATGACTTATTTCCTTCGGATTTTATTTATGTGCTAAGCCTTTCGCCCAAATATATTGGTGCAAATTATCTTTTTTGTGAGAAGTCTTCCGAACAAGCTCAATCCAATTTGATTTGTTTTGATGATGAAAACAATGACGTAGAAAGATTTTTTCCCATAGGACACAAAAAAGACGGGCTAAAGGTTATTTCTTTGGATAATTTTCCGTCAAGTTTAGTTAAAGCTATGAGATATTTCTTGTTGGCTCAGGGTATTCTTGATTTGAGACCTGGAATTAACAGTAACAATCGAAGTATGCTTGTTAATGTAT
>JALNXZ010000223.1 GCA_023230125.1 Bacteroidales bacterium
ATGTTGGACGGCGTGTCCGCATTCGTGTGCTGCAACGGCTGCAGCTGCAATGCTGTTACTCAGGTATACTTCGTCACTTAAATTGACAATCTTGGTGGCAGGGTTGTAGTGGTCGGTCAACTGGCCGCCTATATGTTGAACCTTTACATCGTTGATTCCGTTTTCCCGAAGCATTTTTTCCGCTACATCTTTTCCCGTCATACCGTTTGGCATGGGTACTTCGCTGTACTTCTTGAATTTGGATTTTAATATTCTTTGGATAACCCAGCTCAAAAGTGCAAAGAAAATAAATATGCCGTAAATCATTAAGTTTGATCCACCTATATGAGTACCGGTTTGTGCATATTGTGCAATGATAAGATTGTATATCATGGTTTAATGGTTGTAACGTTCAATGGTTTGTGCGCGATCCGGTCCGACAGAAACAATTTTGATCCGAACGCCCAGTTGCTCTTCGAGAAAGCTTAAATAGTTGTTGAATTCTTCAGGGAATTCGTCTTCGGACTGCATCTTGGTCATGTCGGTCTTCCATCCCGGCAATTCGGTATAGATCGGTTCGACACCTTCGTTGATGTCGAAAGGAAATTCTTCGGTTTCTTCACCGTTTACTTGATAGGCTACGCAGGCCTTGATGGAATCAAAGTTGTCCATGACATCGCTTTTCATCATAATAAGGTCAGAGACACCGTTAATCATGATGGCGTAGCGGAGTGCGACCAAATCAATCCATCCGCAACGGCGTGGGCGACCTGTGACTGACCCGTATTCGTGTCCATTGTCACGAAGGAGTTGTCCGATTTCGTCAAACAATTCGGTGGGAAAGGGGCCGCTGCCTACGCGGGTGCAATAGGCCTTGAAAATGCCATAGACATTTCCGATGTTGCGTGGGGCTACGCCAAGACCAGTACATGCACCTGCACAGATGGTATTGGAAGAGGTGACAAAGGGGTAGGAACCAAAATCAATGTCAAGCATGGTGCCTTGAGCACCTTCGCAGAGTACGCCTTTTTTTTCTTTGAGCTTTTTGTTGATGAAGTGCTCGCTGTCAATGAATTTGAATTGTTTCAGACATTCGACTCCTTCAAACCATTCTTTTTCGATGGAAGCCAAGTTGTATTTGAAATTCATCTGGTCGAGTATAGTCTTATGACGATCGGTGGCAGCTTTATATTTAGCATCAAAATTGTTTAGTAAATCTCCAACTCGCAGACCATTACGGCTAACTTTGTCAGTGTATGTAGGACCAATGCCTTTTCCGGTGGTCCCGATTTTTCCTGCGCCTTTGGATGCTTCGTTGGCTGCATCCAGTAAACGGTGGGTTGGTAAGATCAGGTGGGCTTTTTTGGAGATAAGCAATCTTTCAGTAAGCGGATGTCCACTGGCCATCAGTTGTTCCACTTCAACTTTGAATAAAGCAGGGTCAAGTACGACCCCGTTTCCAATAACATTGATTTTGTCTCCTTGAAATATTCCGGATGGAATGGATCTAAGCACATATTTTTGTTCATTGAATTCCAAGGTGTGTCCGGCATTGGGGCCGCCTTGGAATCGACACACCACATCGTAACGGGGTGTAAGGACATCTACAACTTTTCCTTTTCCTTCATCGCCCCACTGGAGCCCAAGCAAAACATCTACTTTCATATACGAACGAGTTTATTTTTACAACATGGCCGCATGAAACCTCATAGTCGCTTTTTTTATTTGGTAAACAGCTATGTCGGTTTATTTCTTACGGATTTTTTGACTTTGAAAACCTTGAAAACAAATAAACCGGGCAAATGTTTTATTTGCCCGACATTTAAATGTCTGTTCCTGAACTTGTTTCAGAAACCTGACAAAGATACAAAAAGAATGTAGAAATAGTGTTTGTTTGGTGAAAATCCTTGGTGATATTGACCAGAAAATTATACAATTTTAGCACGTTTAAGAAAACGTTCAGCCGTTTGTTGTAGTCTGAAATTGTCTGAAAAGAAGTCTGTTTCTGCCAGTTCCATTGCCGGGGAAAGCTCTGGAAGTTTCCTTTTTCCGATAATCAGGCGAAGGAGTAAAGTATAACCTGCTGTCCTGATTTCAGGGATTTCGTTGTTGATCCATTCCATGGCTTTTTCAGGTGCATAGTATAGATGTTGCAACAGATTAAAACAGAGTTGTTCCATCAATTCCTGATTAAAGCAGTCACTGAGCCATAAGTCGGCTTTCTCGGATGTGAATTCTGTTTTTGGGTAGAGTAGAGTGGCCAATATCTTGCATTCTCGGGCGTTTTCAGTCCAAAGATGCTTCGCAAGATTTGCGTTTGGTTCAAAGCGTTTGGCTATTTCACGGATGGACATGGCGTCCAGCCCGAAATTCAACTTGTAATTCAGCCCGCTGTTCCGCATAATAGTTGAGGCTACACCATTCATGCGCAGCCTCAACATTTTCTTTATTTCACGAATATCGTTTTCCAAATCAGTTGTATGTTGGCAATGTTTTGTATTGTTTGGAATAGCGCAAGTGCTGTTCTGCGTAACCTTCTGTATAGCTTACTTTCACATCCTTGATCTTGCCGTTTTTGTCTAATTCCGGGGTGTAGACCGGATTGACAAATCCTTTGTACGGAGCCAGGTTCAATGCTTTGTAGCGTTCCAGTATTTCCTTGTGTAAAGTAGGATCAACTTTTACGGCATAAGTCTCGACTATTTTCTGTGCTGCTTTGTAGTCTCCGGTAGATCGGATGCGCTGGATTTCTGCCAGTAATTCTCCAAAAAGGCTACGGACCTTTTGGTAGTCGTTGATGATGACATAGGTCTTTCCATCTTTTTTACGAAATTCAACCGCTTTGGAAGGGGCTGCTTTTTCTAAAACCCAGTGTGCTATCAGGGCACGGTTGCGCATATGTGATTCTTCGATGTTTTTGCCTGGATTGATGCGGGTGAGTTGAGTCATCAGACCATTCATCATATATTTGTAGTATTCAGCTTTATAAGTTTCCTTGTTTGGTATAAGCTTTAGATCAATCATCTTTTGATCGGCCAGATAATATAAACCAAACAGGTCGGCTCTGGCTTCCTCAATGGTAGAGCCGTATGATTTGAGGCCGTCAGGGTCAACACCTGGTAATAATTTACCGGATCCGTGTCCAAGACATTCGTGTAAGTCTGTATGCAGATTATCGGTCAGAAAGCCGTATTTTTGAATTAATTCGACTTCGACGTCACTCCACATGAATTCTTCATTAAAACCTGTTCCTTGTGTTGCTTTGTCGTATGCTTCCGTGATATTTTCGATGGTCACAGACTTGGAACCATAGTCACGACGTATCCAGTTGGCATTTGGAAGGTTGATGCCGATGGGAGTGGTCGGATAACAATCTCCGGCAAGAATGGAAACGTTGATGGCTTTGGCTGTTACGCCTTTGACTTTTTCTTTTTTAAATTCCTTGGCAACAGGAGAATGATCTTCAAACCATTGTGCGTTGCTGCTGATGGTTTCCGTACGTTTGGTGGCTTTTTCGTTCTTAAAGTTGACGATGCTTTCCCAGCTGGCTTTGAGGCCAATGGGGTCACCGT
>JALNXZ010000224.1 GCA_023230125.1 Bacteroidales bacterium
CTGGTGGACAGTCATGCAGATTTATTGATCTACGGCATGGGCGAAAAACCGCTGACAGAAATTTGCAACCATTTGAAGCAGGGCGTTGCTTTTAAGGATATGACAGATATCAGACAGACCGTTTATGTTAGAGCATCTTCTGATTATCTTATGGAAACGGATATTTTTGAAAATGGCGTCATCATGCTTCATTCACACGAAGACTGCCTCAAAGACAAACTCAAGCAAGCGGAAAATTTTCGTCACATAGAAGAAGAATCCAATAAAATGAAAGCCGGCACGCTGATACAAAATGTCGGGAACATGGAATTGGTGGTGAATCCTCCTTATCCACTGCTTTCTACAGAAGAGCTGGACAGAAGTTTCGAATATCCGTATACCCGTTTGCCACATCCCAAATACAAGGGAAAAACAATACCGGCCTACGAAATGATCAAGTTTTCCGTAAATATTCACCGAGGTTGTTTCGGCGGCTGTGCCTTCTGCACCATTTCTGCCCATCAAGGAAAATTCATTGTCAACCGCAGTAAGGAATCCATTCTGAAAGAAGTGAATACACTGATAGAAAGAGATGATTTCAAGGGGTATTTGAGCGATGTCGGGGGACCTTCGGCCAACATGTACATGATGCATGGAAGAGATCTGAAAATTTGTGAGCATTGCAAAAAACCATCTTGCACTCACCCTAAAATCTGTTCCAACCTAAATACGGACCTTAGGCCACTGTTGGACATTTACAGGTCCATAGATGCTTTGTCCGGCATTAAAAAATCATTTGTCGGCAGTGGTATCCGTTATGACATTTTATTGCATAATACCGACCCGAAGATGGTAAAGGAGGCGGCTGAGATCAACCGTGCTGCCGGAGAATATACCAAAGAGGTCATTTTTTACCATGTTTCCGGTAGATTGAAAGTTGCACCTGAACATACGAACTCCGAAGTGCTCCGCCTTATGCGTAAGCCTGATTTTGAGCAATTCAAGGCTTTTAACCGCATTTTCGAAGAGATAGAGAACCGACGTCTTCAAACCGAAAAAGGAGGCCGCCAGCAACTGATACCCTATTTTATTTCCTCTCACCCCGGCTGTACCGACAAACACATGGCTGAACTTGCAAACGAAACCAGACGCCTAAACTTCAGGTTGGAGCAAGTTCAGGATTTTACACCCACGCCCATGACTTTGGCCACAGAAATTTATTACACAGGAGTACATCCATATACCATGAAGCCTGTGTACACAGCCAAATCCAAACAAGAAAAATTAAGACAAAGAGATCAGTTCTTTTGGTACAAAAAACAATGACCAATACAAGGTGGAACGTTTAAATCACACCGGAGCATACCTTGGTAAGGGTATATGAAAATTAACGACTGAACATCAACGCAGTAGTACGAATTATTTGGAAATATCTATTCCCGACCGATACAGTGGTAATCAAATCCCAGTTCATTTAATTCATGCTTTTCGTAAATGTTTCTTCCATCAAAGATAACCGGAACATTCATCAATTTCTTGATGACCAGCCAGGAAGGCAAACGAAATTCTTTCCACTCTGTCAGCAGCATCAGGGCATCAGTGCCAAGTACTGCATCATAAATATCTTTGCAATATTCAATGGAATCCTCACCCAGTCTGCGTTTTGCCTCAGGCATGGCAATGGGGTCATAGGCACGGATCTTACAACCGGCTTCCACAAGTTTTTGTATCAAAACGATGGATGGAGCTTCACGCATATCATCCGTTTCCGGTTTGAAAGATAAGCCCCAAATTGCTATTGTCTTTCCTTGAATGGCCTTTTCACCTGCTTCATACAAGGCTTTATCTTGAGAATCAAGGGACGTTGTTATTTCCAACTTTCTATTCAAGACCAAACTCCCGAAATACTGGATCGATTTGTGATAGAGCACCAGCTTTTGACTTTCGTTGACGGCTTCGACAGCTTCCAAAATGCGCATCTGATAGCCGCTTTTCTGAGCTGTCTTAATCAGGGCCTTGACATCCTTTGGAAAGCAGCTGCCTCCATAACCCAAACCTGCATACAGGAACTTGCCGCCAATGCGGGTATCTGTACCAATTCCGCTACGTACCATGTTCACATCGGCACCAACGATCTCACAAAGGTTGGCTATATCATTCATAAAACTGATACGGGTTGCCAACATGGCATTGGCTGCATATTTGGTCATTTCGGCAGAAGGTACATCCATGAAAATGACCCGGAAATTATTTAACATGAAAGGACGATACAACTTACTCATCAATTTCCTGGCACGTTCAGATTCAACACCTACAACGACTCTGTCCGGACTCATAAAGTCTTTGACGGCGGCACCCTCTTTTAGAAATTCCGGATTGGAAGCTATATCAAATTCAATGGAAACGCCTCTATCATCCAACTCTTTTTGGATGGTTTTACGCACCAATTTAGCTGTACCTACAGGTACCGTACTCTTGGTGACGACCATCACGTACTTTTTCATATGACGGCCAATGGTTCTGGCGACTTCGAGTACATATTTCAGGTCAGCACTGCCATCTTCGTCCGGAGGTGTTCCTACTGCACTGAATATAACATCAATATCATCGAGTACCGATACGAGATCTGTTGTAAAGGTGAGACGTCCTGCAGTTTGATTTCTAAAAACCATTTCTTCCAGACCAGGTTCATAGATGGGAATGATTCCCTTCTGAAGGTCTTCGATTTTTTTTACGTTAACATCTACACACACTACATTTGTACCATTTTCAGCGAAACAAGCTCCGGAAACCAAACCGACATAACCGGTACCAACAATTGCGATTTTCATTATAATTAATTATTTATTGCAAATATAAATAAGAAGAGTCTTAGATGGCTTATTCAAATAAATACGAGTCCTTCAGCAATGGGGCTGCTTCATCTTTGGGAGATAAGATCAGGTCTTGGTGGATGAGCCATGAAATATTGACAGAAGGATCTGAAAAATGAAAGGAAACTTCAGTCTCAGGCTGATATTTATTATCCACTTTATAGGAAAAAATGGCTTCCGGACTCAAAACCAGAAAACCATGATAAAATCCACGGGGTATATAAAATTGCTTTTTATTTTTTGCAGAAAGTTCAACGGCGACATATTCTCCGAAAGTCGGAGATGATTGACGGGCATCGACCGCAACATCAAGTACCGATCCTTCAATGACCCTGACAAGTTTGGCCTGTGAAGCCTCACCTGCTTGTGCATGCATACCACGCAAAACGCCATAGACAGATTTCGACTCGTTTTCTTGTAAAAAATGGACTTTTCCAATATGTTCTTCAAATTCCGATTCTTTCCAGGATTCCATGAAATAGCCCCGTTGGTCACTGAAAACCTTGGGTTCGATAACAAATACCCCTGATATGGATTGTTCTATATATTGCATATTATCTGTTTGAATACATTTTTTCGTAATACTTCTGATAATCACCAGAGGCCACTTCATCTACCCAGACCTGATTTTCCAGATACCAGCGAATGGTTCTGACAATGCCGGATTCGAAAGAGGTTTCCGGGGCCCAATTGAGTT
>JALNXZ010000225.1 GCA_023230125.1 Bacteroidales bacterium
GTATTGGGACACCTTCAACAGATATGGTGCAGGCTGTTCAGGATTCCTACGACGCAGGTGTAACTGATGAATTCATCAAAGCCATCGTTCATGTGGATGCAAATAGTAAACCTATTGCAAAAATTGAAGAAGGCGATGTTGTCATTTTCTTTAACTACAGAAATGACCGCGCCAAAGAATTAACCATCGTCTTGACTCAGCAAGATATGCCGGATGTCGGAATGAAAACAATACCCCTTGAATATTTTAGCATGACTCCTTATGATGCAAAATTCAAAGGTTTGCACATTATATTCGACAAGGACAACGTTCAGAACACCCTTGGAGAAATAGTATCCAAAGCTGGGATGAAACAACTTCGTATTGCTGAGACAGAAAAATATGCACACGTGACATTCTTCTTCTCGGGTGGTCGTGAAAATAACTTTGAAGGTGAAGATCGCATCCTGATTCCTTCACCAAAGGTAGCCACCTACGATTTAAAACCTGAAATGAGTGTTTATGAAGTGGCTGACGCTTTGAAAGAAGCCATCGAGACTGAAAAATTCGACTATATCACTGTCAATTTTGCAAACGGAGACATGGTTGGGCACACTGGCGTTTACGAAGCCATCCGGAAAGCTGTTATTGCTGTGGATGAAAATGTCAAGAAAGTAGTTGAAGCTGCCAAAGCCAAAGATTATGAAGTCATCATCATTGCTGACCATGGTAATGCAGACAACGCTTTGAATAAAGATGGCTCTGTCAACACAGCACACTCTCTGAATCCTGTACCTTTCGTCTATGTTACCGGCAACAAGTCTGCAAAGGTTTCCGATGGTATTCTGGCAGATGTTGCTCCTTCCATTTGTCACATCTTAGGCATCAGACAATCTGCTGAGATGACTGGTAAATGTCTGATTGAAGATTAATGTTACAGATTAAAGATGCACTGATTAGTCTTGACTTGATTGATCGACAGTTTTGCTGCGACTTGGCGCATTGTAGCGGTATGTGTTGCGTTGAAGGTGACTCTGGCGCACCGGTAGAGCTGGACGAGATTGCCGAACTTGAAAATTCACTGCCTCATATTTGGGAAGATCTCTCCGAGAAGGCCAAAGTTGTCATCAAAAAACAGGGAGTTGTTTATGCAGACCATGACGGAGAAATGGTGACCAGCATCGTCAATGGAAAAGACTGCGTCTTTACCTGTTACGATGGAAAAGGTATTTGCTTCTGCGCCATCGAAAAAGCCTGGAGAGCAGGAAAGATCTCTTTCATGAAACCTATCTCATGCCACCTATACCCTGTTCGGATCAAGAAATTTGATGATTTCACGGCAGTGAACTATCAGGAATGGTCCATCTGTTCCAGTGCCAGAATATACGGCAAGCAATTGGGACTACCAGTATATCAATTTCTGAAGGAACCACTTATCCGTAAATTTGGACAAGAATGGTATGAGGAGTTGTGCGAAGCTGCTGAAATGCTGAAAAGCGAAATGAAAAGCGATTCTAAATAAAGAACCGGTATCATGATTATATAGAAAAACGCTGTCTCAAAAGTTTTTTTAAGCCTCTGAGAATTGAATACTTGAGTTTGATTTCAGATAGGTGTACGAATAAAACGAGGATGCCTCAGACTTTTGAGACACCCTCGTTTTTATATTAGTAAAAAATTATTTCTTGCCTAAACGTTTACGTTCATTTTCATCAAGAATGATCTTGCGCATACGCATATGTTTTGGAGTGACCTCTACATATTCATCTTCTTTTATGTATTCGAGGGCTTCTTCCAGCGAGAAGACTATGGGCGGTGGTAATGTTGCCTTATCATCCGTACCGGAAGCCCTGACGTTCGTCAGTTTCTTGGTTTTATTAACATTGATAACCAAATCACCCTCCTTGCTACTTTCTCCTACAACCTGTCCGGCGTAAACATCTTCGCCCGGAAAGATAAAGAAACGTCCGCGATCTTTCAGCTTATCCATTCCGTAAGAAACAGCAGTACCGGTTTCGATGGCAATCATGGAACCATTCTCACGTTTTTCGATTTCACCTTTATATGGTTCAAAATCCAAAAAACGATGGGCAACGACAGCTTCACCGGCAGAGAGCGTCATAAGAATACCACGCAAACCGATGATACCACGGGAAGGCATCGTAAACTCCATATGAGCTCGTTCATTCTTTGTTTCCATTGTAATAAGCTCTCCTTTGCGACGAGTCACTATATCAATCATTTTACTGGCAGTCTCTTCAGGGCAATTGATGGTCAACTCTTCAATTGGTTCACATCTGACCCCGTTGATTTCTTTGAAAATCACCTTAGGCTGACCTACCTGCATTTCATAACCTTCACGACGCATGGTTTCAATAAGCACTGATAAATGCAGCACTCCACGTCCATATACAGTCCAGATATCAGTGTCTGAACTTTTTTCAACGCGCAAGGCAACATTTTTGTCGAGCTCTTTCAACAAACGGTCATTGATATGACGAGACGTTACAAATTTCCCGTCTTTACCAAAGAATGGTGAGTTGTTGATGGTAAACACCATACTCATGGTTGGTTCGTCTATGGCGATTGGCGGCAAAGCCTCCGGTACCAAAATGTCTGCTATCGTATCTCCGATTTCAAATCCTTCGATGCCAACCATGGCGCAAATATCACCGGAGATCATCTCAGTACAGCGCTTGCGACCAAAACCGACAAATTCGTGCAATTCCTTGATTCTACTTTTTACAACCGTACCATCTCGCTTAACAAGACTGACGTCCATATTTTCCTTAAAGGTGCCACGATGAACACGGCCCACTGCGATACGGCCCACATAAGAAGAGAAATCCAAAGAAGTCACCAGCATTTGAGGTGTACCCTTCAACTGCGTAGGGGCTGGAATATGTTTGATGACAAGATCCAACAAATAAGTGATATTGTCCGTTTCATTTCTCCAGTCATCAGACATCCAGCCTTTTTTGGCAGAGCCATAAGCCGTTGGAAAGTCAAGCTGATTTTCTGTAGCATTCAAACTGAACATCAAATCAAAAACTGCTTCCTGAACTTCTTCCGGACGACAGTTTGGTTTATCAACCTTATTGATACATACAATTGGCTTTAAGCCAATTTCAAGTGCTTTCTGCAAAACAAAACGAGTCTGCGGCATAGGCCCTTCAAAAGCATCAACCAACAGAATCACACCATCAGCCATATTTAGTACACGTTCCACTTCTCCACCGAAATCAGCATGCCCAGGCGTATCAATAATATTGATTTTTGTACCTTTATAATTAATGGAAACGTTTTTCGAAAGGATGGTGATACCCCTTTCACGTTCAAGTTCGTTGTTGTCGAGCATCAATTCCCCGACAACTTCGTTATTTCTAAACAATTGACCTGCAAGCAACATCTTGTCAACAAGTGTCGTTTTCCCATGGTCAACGTGAGCAATAATTGCGATGTTTCTAATATCTTGCATCCTATCGTTTTAACTCTTTTTTACCTAAAAAACCTTTGTGGGCACAAAAGTAGCTGTTTTTTTGTAGAAAATCGTTGC
>JALNXZ010000226.1 GCA_023230125.1 Bacteroidales bacterium
CTTTATTTAAATAGCATTGAATAGCTTTTTGTAAGTCATGAACGGTCAGGCCGTGTTGAAGAAGTTGTTGATAATCATACTCAAGTCGCCAGATCATTGGAGAAGCACCATAAATACTAACTTTGTCGATACCTTTTATCTGAAGCAAAGCCGGTTTGATGTGTTTTTCAGCGTAAGTCTCCATTTGAATGGAAGAAACAGGAGCGTTAATGGTATAGGTGAGAAATGACCTTGCAGATTTTCCTTCAGAACGACTCATCTGTACAGAAGGATAAGTGACGCCATCAGGCAGAGATGGATACAATTGCCTGACTATGGTCGAAACCTCAAAGCGGGCAGCATTTTTGTTGATGTTTTTGTTCAGTTCAATGGTGACTCTTCCGAAACCATTTCCTGAGTTGGAATAGATATTTTTAACCCCTGAAACCCTTCCCAACATGGACTCCATTCTGGAGGTCACTTCTGTTTCGACCACCTTGGAGGTCATTCCAGACATGGAATAGGAAACCGTGATTTGGGGCAGTTCGTTGGAAGGAGAAAGCTTGATCGGCAACATGGGAATAAAAGCCAATCCAACCAGGGTCAGACAGACAAATCCCAAAATGATAGAAAAACTGGAGGCACTATGTTTTTTGGTATCGGACATCTTACAGCTTTTCGTAGTTGCTGTTAAGTGGCTCATTTTTCTCAAAGTCAAACAAAGTCAACTTGCGAATTTTGTAATAACTTACCCAATAGTTCTGTAAAGCCGATATATAATTCTTATGGGCACTTTCTTGTCTATTTAGGGCCAGCGTTAAACTATTAACATCTGCCTTTCCGATCAAAAAACGTTGCTTGGTTGCATCAAAAGCTTGATTTGCAATATTCATAGCTTCTTCGGCACTCTGAATCAGATCTTGTTGCACATTGAAATCATTTACGCTCATCAAAATTTCTTCCTGCAAACTTAATTCATTCTGCTTGACTGAAATACGGGTAACATTCAGATTATTTTTTGCCATATTGACTTTACCCTTACGAACCCCCCAGTCGATAAGAGGTACTTGAACACCCACCGTTATAATATCCTGCTGCAAAGGGTTTTCGTAACTCCCCCCTATAGTAGAAGCCACTTGATTGAAGCCGACACTGGCATATAGACTGGCATCAAAATTGGCACTTTTTTTGGCTTTTTCCACAGCTTGTTCTGCTTCAAGTATATTCTGTTTGTTATCAAGCAAATCCGGATTGTTTTTTCTGACCTGATCCAAAGCTTTTTCAGGCGACAATTCGATTCGGGCGGGCTTGTCCGGCAAGATGAGTCTAATCTTCGTATTTTCGTCAAGATTCAAATAGGATACAAAACTGAACATGGCTTTCTTCAAACTGATTTCTGCATTTTTAAGTGAGTTTCTTGCATTGATAACGTCCAGTTTTAAAGTCAACAAATCCGCTTGCGAAATGGAGGCGATTTTTTGTCGTTCCATTCCCATGTGATAAAGTGAGTCACTGGAGGAAATGTTGTTTTTGGCCAAGTCATATTCGGCTTGCGCCATGGCCAAACTGAAAAAATACTGTATGGCAGTTTCTGAAACCTGTTCAACGGTATAGAGATACTTCTTTTTGGCTTTTTCGTATTTCAAAGGTTCGATATTCTTCTCCCATTTGAAGCTATTGAAACCGAAAAGGTTCTGGGAATACCCAATTCTGAGGGGTACAGAAGAATATTGATTGGTCGTTTTTTCTCCAAAATTGCGCACATATCCCAATTCCGAGTCGATGAAAAAAGTTCCGCCGGTCAGGTCAAAATTCTGCTTAATAGACAGGTTTCCTGACGAATAGATGGATTGTTGACGACGATATACATCAGTGTTACTTTCAGAATCATAACGACTGATGAAACTACGGCTATACTGCATCGGAGTCATGGTCAATGTCAAGGACGGCAATCTGGCTGCCCGATATGATCGATATTCCCAGTAGCTTGATAAATAAGCATTTTTAGCACTATAGGCCTGAAGGGAACTGTCACAGGCAATCGAAGTGGTTCTGTCAAGGTCAAGAACGAGCTCTTGAGTCTGACTATTTGCTCTGCAAATTGATAGGAGTAATGTTATGATGATGAAAGAAATAGCATGTGCATTATTCATAGGGTCAAATATAAGATGAATCATTTTTCTTCTTTACGGTATATCCACCAGTAAACCAATGGTACCACGAAAAGGCTCACCGGTGTTCCTGCCAACATACCGCCAATGGTGGCCAAAGCCAAAGGCTTTTCAAGTTCCGAACCCATATCAAAGCTGAACAATAACGGAACCATGCAGACAATGGAGGTAAGACTCGTCATCAGGATGGCACTCAGCCTTCGTCTCCCTGCTTCGTGGATGGCATCCATCAATTTGTATCCTTCGCTTCTCAATTGATTCATGACGTCCACTTTCAGGATGGAGTCATTGATGATGATACCGCATGTCACCACCAAACCGATGGCTGACATCAGATTGAGGCTGTGTCCGAGGATGTAGAGCAAACCAAGCGAGGCAGCAATATCGATGGGTATTTCAAACATCACGATGAGCGGTTGTATAAAACTTTCGAATTGAGCTGTCAAGATAAAATACATCAACAAAACCGAAATGAGAAGGATAACCATCAGTTCTCCAATCATTTTTTTGTTGGAAAACCAGGTTCCGGAAAAACCGGCATCCCAGGTTCCATCTTTAGCAGCTTCTTCTTTGGCTGCAGTGATGATCTTTTCAGGCTTCTTCGTCTCACTGAAGGTGAACGGCACGTACTCTCCAGCATCTCCAGCCACAATTACTTTCATGTCTTCAGTGGGTACAACTTCAACAAATTGGTCGAGTGTCAGTTTGTTTAGGGTGCCGTCTGGGTTTTTACTGCCTACTATCAAACTCTGTTTCAATATTTCATCGACCGTTTTATCTTCACTGCCCAGAACGATAGGCAAGTATTGCTGATAAGAACGCAACGTTGCAAATTGATTTTCCTTGAAGGCTGTCTTTAAAGTCTGATAGACCTCGTCGTATGAAATATTGTAGTATAACAGCTTTTCCCGATCGATTCTCAGACTCAGTTGCTTTTGGAAGGATATTGCATTCGGCTTCTCTCCTGTTTTTTCGTATAATTTCCGGCTTACTTGCCGCAATTGGGATGGTGTTGGGGTTTCGGCAGTGTTTTTTGCATAGTACTCCACTACCAGATCCGGCTCTCCGGTACGAAATATTTTTTCAAACAGTGTTCCGGCAGGAGTGAATGAAACAATGGCACCGGAATAGTTTTTCCCTATAAAATCATTGATCTTTTTTTTGATATCAGGTATTCTGTCTGCGTCTTCAGTTTTCAGGTATATTTCTGTTTCGGAAGCTGTCAATTCCTGGTCACGACTCAGAAGGAACTGCTGTTGTCCGCTTAGTGCAGACTGTATCACTACATCCGGTTTAATGAACCGGAGCACTTTTTCTGTCTTTTCATAGTTATCCTGAATGTGCAGGTTTTCGTTCCAGTCAATATGAACCATCAAC
>JALNXZ010000227.1 GCA_023230125.1 Bacteroidales bacterium
ATATTCCTGGATAAAGTTGACGAATTGTTTTTCACGTAACATGCTTTTGAGCTGGTATACCAAAATGATCCCTATTAATATGACGAGTAAAATGGAGGTGAATAATATTAATTGTGCCTGACGCAAAATGGATCCGAGGGGAGAGTTTAATACGACTTCGATGTATTGATTATCATTGACCTTGGCATTGATTATGAATTTGGAGGATTTTGCTTTCTCTTTTTGAGATGCATTAATCATTCTTATTGTATGGCTTGGTATAAAACCAATACTTTCTTTCATCTTTTCTTGAAAGATGGTGTCGACTCGTTGATAGGAGCATAATTTACCCATCAAAACCAATCCCTCTTGCAAAATATTATTAACGTCATTAGATTGAAGCCCAACACCTGTAGCTAAAGTTTTAGATTGTTGGTTTATGTTCCCATCATTAAATTTTACATTTATATTTTTTGAAAGAGTATTAAATCTTTCAAACAGTTCACTATCTACAGCTTTTGTTAAATTTGTCTTGCTTTTTTCAATAATATCATGTTCCATTAGTGAATATGAATTCTTGAACCACATGTATTGAAGTACCAATAGCATGAGAATACCAATAACTGAAAAGATTCTGATAGATTTTGAAGTAAACATAATATAAGAATTAATGGCTTCCGCAAAGATATAAGATTTCATTTAGATTATACAAGATTTCATTTAGTAGTTATGGTGGGCTCTAATCTTATTTTTGTAAAAAAATAAGATCAACCATTTTATAAATCTAAAAATAGCCCAAATTATGAAAACAAATTTTTTAAAGAAAACCAAAGGAAGTGATTCAAAATTTGTAGAATTAAACAAAGAAGAACTTAAATCATTGCAAGGTGGTCTTGGTATTATAAAAATTGTTCGAAACCCGGATGGATCAATTGATATCCTTCTTATTCCTTGATTCGTTTTTTAATAGATAAGATTGATTGTGCCAAATTTTATATATGTCAATTATGTCCTGTATAATCCTAAATAACCAAGACTTATTCTGTGCAGAGAGATTGTTCTCTGAGCGTGTAAGCAGCCCGATTTCAACCAATTCATTTTATGGATCTGGAAATGATTTAAGCCATGGTGATACTGCTTCGGTCGTTTTTAATAAATTCATTTCCAGATTATTGAATGATACGAAGAAGTATCGGGTGGTCAAAATATGAATGGTTATTTCCATCTTTTTTCCTGTTGTATCCCTGTGAAGGGTGCCAAAAAAGCGGTCATTTGTGATTTGCAACGTAATATTATTCAGCCTATTCCACTTTTCTTGTATGATATGCTTGTAAGCGAAGATGTGGGCAATGCTCAGTTTATTGAGGATGTGGCCTATAAATACGGGGAAAGAGATAAACAGCTTATTCAGGAATATATCACATACCTCTATCACAACCAATTTGGATACACTACAGAAAAACCAACTTCTGCCATTCATATCAATTTGTCAGAATATCAGGATTCCAGAAGCATCACCAATGCCATCGTGGATTTTGATTTAAACTCCAAACATACGCTTAATCAGATTGTTCCGCAATTAGATGAATTCTATTGTGAAGCTCTTGAGATCAGGTACTATTTTCCTGTTTCTTTTTTGAAAATAAAAAAAGATTTAGCACCGATTGCTCGGTCAACAATAAAAAGTCTTGAAATCCTGGTAGAACTCCATGAAGATTGTACATTAAGTAATATATTAAAAGTCAATAAAATATATCCGGCATTAAAAAAAATCACCATTACCAGTGCTCAAGAAAACATTGTTTACAATCACGATGATTTATCCATCATCTATACCACTGACAAAATCGCAGATGAACGATGTTGCGGTGTGACCAATGAATTTTATTGTATAGCCGAGACCAAACTCTTCATTGAATCCGTCCACTATAACTCCTGTCTCAATAAAAAGATATCCGTCGACAAATCCGGATTGATTAAAAACTGCCCATCCATGAAAGACAGTTTTGGATCTATCTCTACAACCAAATTGAAAGATGCTTTAGCCAAAGATGGCTTTCGAAAAGTCTGGAAAATCAATAAAGACCAGATTGAAGTTTGTTCAGACTGTGAGTTGCGTTATGTATGCCAGGATTGCAGGGCTTATATTGAGGATAAAACGAATATATTTTCCAAGCCTATTAAATGCAATTATGATCCCTACCAATAAGACTTCCTTTCGAAAGCCTTTTTTTTACGATGTTTTCTGGTCATAACAAATCATTTGTTCTATATTTGAACAAAAATGATCTATAATAGATAGACCATCCATGAATACACCAACTTAACTTGTTCACCGCCACTTCAATGAAGCCTTTTCCTATTTATAACCAACTGGATGCAATGGATTGCGGTCCAACCTGTTTGCGAATGATTGCAAAATATTACGGTCGAACCTATTCCCTTCAGACGCTCAGAGAAAAAAGTTTCCTCACCAGACAAGGTGTGTCTATGTTGGGTATTAGTGAAGCTGCCGAATCCATCGGCTTTCGTTCATCGGGTGTCAAGGTTACATTCAAACAACTAACCGAGGATGTTTCACTACCTTGTGTGCTTCACTGGAAACAAAATCATTTTGTGGTTTGTTATGATATTCGCAGAAGCAAAAAAAAAGGTACTACCATATATATTGCTGATCCTGCTGCCGGTTTGATGACTTATTCAGAGGAAGAATTTCTTAAATGCTGGATTAGCACCTCGCACCATGGAGAAGGTATGGGCACGGCCTTGTTACTTCAACCTTCCCCGGATTTTTTTAAGCAAGAAGATGAAAAGGAAATCCATCAAAGAAGTTTGTCCTTTTTCTTCAAATACCTTAGTCCGTACCGAAAGCAAATCATTCAACTCATCATTGGAATGCTGGTCATCAGTGTTCTGCAACTTATTTTTCCTTTCCTGACACAAGCTTTGGTAGATGTAGGTGTCCGGGATGGAAACATTGGTTTCATTAAGTTGGTGTTGCTTGCACAGATCGTCATATTTGTTGCCAAACTTTCCGTGGAGTATATCCGTAGTTGGATACTCCTGCACATGAATACCAGAATCAATATCTCTCTGATTTCTGATTTCCTGATCAAACTCATGAAGTTGCCACTGCGCTTCTTCGATACGAAGATGGTGGGTGATATCATGCAGCGAATCGGCGACCACAGCCGTATCGAGAGTTTCCTGACGGGAAATTCGATCAGTACACTTTTTTCTTTTGTCAGTTTCTTTGTGTTTGCCATTGTTTTGGGTTATTATAACCTGATCATTCTTGGGGTTTTTCTTTTGGGAAATGTTTTGTATGTGATTTGGATTCTTTTCTTCATGAAATATCGACGTGAATTGGATTATAAGCGTTTTGCCCAGGCTTCATCTGAACAAAGCAATGTGATTCAGATGATTACCGGTATGCAAGACATCAAGCTCAACAATTGTGAAAAGCAAAAGAGGTGGCAATGGGAACGCATTCAGGTAAAACTGTTTAAGATTAGTGTGAAGAGTCTTGCGCTCGGG
>JALNXZ010000228.1 GCA_023230125.1 Bacteroidales bacterium
AACTACGGTCAGCAAACCAAGCATTTAAAGATGCTTCACTTCCACCATTAACCGTTGACAGATTAACAAGTACAGCATTTGTTATTCCAGCTGTGTTGGTCCATGTTCCTCCTGAGCTTCTGTAAATCAAATAAGTGTTAGCAAACGATGAAAGACTTAATATAAGTCCTACAAAAATTAAGGTAATTGATTTTTTCATAATAAAAATGGTTTTAAGTTTTTACTAAAAAGATTCATGTTACTTTGAGATAATGTTTTTACCATACTTCTAGATTTATTAACTAATTATTCCCGGCTAAAAACGAATTACCGTACTTTCCACAAATAAAATTTAATAAATGGTAATATATTTGTGTTTGTGTATTAGATTGTAATGCCTTCTTATTAACATTATTCAATAGAGGTGAAAAAAATTGTTAAATGGATTCGCTATAAAAATTTATATGGAAGCACCCATTAATGTTAATATTTCACATCCTCGTAAATGTAAAGTATATAAAATTAAAATAATTAATAAAATACGCAGAATTATACTCACAAAACGCAAATGATGGCTCTATGTATAGGATTTAATAGGAATATCTGCATTATATCGTGTAAAATCTTGTTCAAAAGATATTTAGTCGCTAAGTATTCTATTATATATGAAGTATATATGATAAAGTAATTTACTGGTAAAATTGTTATGAACGACTAAATAATGTCTTGATAAAAAAGATGATCATACGAATTAAAAAAAACAGAAAATATAGAACCATGGTAATTAATAAAACATATCCGATTTCCGTAAATATTTCAAGCCATGGCGATTTGTAAATGATGACGGCTGCAATATTTAGTATAAAGACAAAAATAAAACAGAAGAGAAGAATGCGAAATTCTTTCTTTTGATATCCAGCCGTGATGATATGATCTTTCATTTTCTTAAAAATTTAGATAAGGTATTTTATATTTTTCAGGAAAATCAATCTTTTTTTGTTGTTCAATGGCTTGATTGCCCATCAGACAAAGAACGGTGGAACAATAACATTCTTCAACAATATTTTTTGCTTTTTCTCCGGTTATGGAAGCTTGACAGAAGGCAGAAAGCAATAAGTCAGAGCCGTCTTTGTCAACTCCTGTCGTTGAAATTCCAGGATTTATACTGATTGGTCCATCTATTACATAATGTGGTTTATGTTGAGTGGCAATTTCCGGTACCCAACTCGGACCAGCTATGGGTACAGTAGAAAATGCTTTACTTTCCATTTGATTGATCAATTGAAGGATTGCCGGTGCCGGCTCCGCATCTTCAAAAAAGTACTGTCCTTTTGCCAATTCCATGGTTCCCTTATTGCCTAAAACTTGTTCACCCATACCGTTGAATTTGTTTGAAATCAACGTCTCATAAGTGGTTTTTACATTGTTTTTATAATGATAGGTCAAACTAATGCTGTCATTAACTTCCCTGCCATCTTTCCAGAAAACAATGTCACCCATACCGATGACTGAATCCGGTATTCTTTTCATCGCCCAATTGGAAACTTCCAACTGATGCGTAGCCAACTCTGTCATTAATCCTGCGGATGATTCCTTATATAACCGCCAGTTTATTTTACGTTCCAATTCAGGAGAAGGCACAGGACGACGCCAATCGTTGTTTCTGAACCAATGACATCTCATACCTACAATATCTCCAATCAATCCTGAATGTATCATTTGTAAGGCTTTGATATATTTTTCATCAAACAAACGCTGCATGCCAAAATATAGAACTTTATTTGTTTTTTGATAAGAATCATATATGGACTTACATTCATCCATCGTTAATGCCATGGCTTTTTCACAGAAAGTATGTTTGCCGGCAGCCAAAGAATCAAGAACCATCGGAGCATGCCAATTTAAAGGGGTAGAAATAATCACACCATCGATATCCTTTGATTCAAGCATCTTTTTATAATCGGTATATGTTTTTGCTTTTGGACATAAATCCGATGCCGTTTTCAGGTTGGGTGGATAGTTGTCACATAATGCCACAATTTCAGCATGTGGAATATTCAATAAATTGTGGATATGATAAACTCCTCTCGAACCGGTACCAATAAAGGCAATACGGGCTTTTTGGCCTTTTATTTCTTCTAATTTTTCAGGAGTACATGACTGAAGCCAAGGTGTGGATGCCAACAAAACAGATCCACCGGCAATATATCCCAAATCCTTAATGAATTTTCGAAGTCCTAAATCTAATTGGTCGTTTTTATTTGATGGAGACATTTTCTTAAATTATAAATTGTAAACGAATATTTTTGATGTGTTGAAATGATGTAATATTTCTTCTCTTTTCTCAATTTGTGCAATCATCAAAGAGGTGCTTAGCACTTCTGCATCTGTCGAATCTTTTGTGATGATACTTACCATTTTTTTTTCTTCATTGAATTTTCCCGTAAAAGGATTTACTAAATGTTTTGAATTGGAGGGCATGTTCCCTGAAGTTGATAGGGCCTCATCTTTAAGTTTATACTCACCCAACATTTCTCCCTTTTGGTAAGGGTTTTCTATCCCAATACTCCAACAATCCCCATAAGGATGTTTTCCTAATGCAAGAATTGAGCTGTTCCCAAAGTTAACTAAAGAATTTTGAACATTGTTTTCTATCAAAATATTCTTTATTTTATCTATGGCATATCCTTTGGCATAACCTCCAAAATCTATATGTAAATCCTTATCTACAAATATAATAGATTTGTCTTTAATATTCAATAATACCCTATTTAAATTTTGGAGTGTTATGTCAAATAGACCATAGGTCTGTTGATGATATTTTTTGCAGCTTAAAAGGATATCCCACATTTCAGAGCTTACAATGTAAGGTGACAAGAAAGCACTGGAATTTATTTGTGAGACTTCACTTTCCGTATCAAAACGATTAAACAGTTTATCTAAACGAATCAATTCTGTTTGAATATTGTCCCAAAGAGCTTCACCTATTTCTTTATTTTCAATTACAAACAGAATATCAAATCTTGTTCCCATGATGCTGAGTAAAGAACCATGGAAAAGAGAAGAAAATTCATAGTAATTGGAATAGGGATGATTCATCTTATTTTTAGTTTTTAGCCATCTCCTGAGCTGTTGTTGTGATATAGTATTTTGTTAACATATTTGGAATTTCCCAGGCAGGCATATCTCGATTGATCAGGAAATTAAAGAATTTGTCTGCCACCCGTGAGAAATGCGTTTCATGTCCTTCTCTTTTTTCTGCCGGAATATCAATTTTGATTTGATCTCCTTCCTTTTTTAGAGAAATGAAAGGATAAGTTTGTTGAAGTTTTTTGATGGTCTGATCAAGGGCTTCATCAAACACCTTTTGATCCGCCTTCTCTGCTTTTTGAATATATAATTGAGGCACAAAAGACTGTTCCTTGTTTTGAAGAATTTTGCAAATTGCCCGATCTCCCTTAATGATGGAACGATATGTATCTCCGCTGCCGGAAGGTGCCTCATAATTCCATATCACTTTTAATGCAAT
>JALNXZ010000229.1 GCA_023230125.1 Bacteroidales bacterium
ACACAGGCGAAAAAAGAGCGGGAAACGGGACTCAAACCCGCGACCCTCAGCTTGGAAGGCTAATGCTCTATCAACTGAGCTATTCCCGCAATTTGATTGACTTAACAAACAATCCGCCTTTGAGATCCTCGTTAACAATCGCTCGAAGTTTTTAGAAAGGATAAATCCTTCCTAAAAATTTCTTGTGGGCAGTGATGGATTCGAACCACCGTAAGCTTACGCTAGCAGAGTTACAGTCTGCCCCATTTGGCCACTCTGGTAACTGCCCTTTTACCCTTTGTTTCAGCACTTACGCTTTGCAGCCGTACTCAGCGCACAAGGCTTATGAGAAACGGCTGCAAATGTAGGTGTTTAATTTGAATCCACAAAAACATTTTTGAGAAAAATTATTTTGCACGGTTTTTTTCCTTGAACTTCAAGAGTTGTTTTTGTAAAGCCTCCACAGAAACATCTACAGATTCTTCAAATGTATCACTGATTTTGGAAGCAAACAGCTCATTACCTGACACCTTGATTTTAACCAAAGCTTCTTTGTTTAATACTGTTTCGGGTTTGATAACCTTCAATATGACTTCTGCTTCCAGAATATCATCATAGAACTGTTCCAGCTTAGCCACTTTTTTCTGGATAAATTTTTCCAATGCAACTGTAGCATCGAAATGGATCGATTGAATTCTGATTTCCATAAAAATCCTCCTTCTCTTTTACGCCCTGGGATGGGCTAGTTTATATTCTTTTTTTAATTCTGCGAAGGTCGTATGTGTATACACCTCCGTTGCCGACAGACTTCTATGTCCAAGGAGTTCCTTGACTGCATTCAATTCGGCACCTCTGTTCAATAATGTTGTTGCAAAAGTATGTCTCAATATATGCGGACTACTTTTTGATAATGTAGCTACTTCAGACAATTGTTTGTGGACCATCCTATAAACAAGCTGAGGATATAAAGGTGACCCATTCTCCCGGACCAACAACCTGGATGGTTTGTTCAATATCTCTTTATTACGTTTTATCTGATAGGCGATGATGGCATTTTTTAGTTCATTTCCAAACGGAATAAGCCGCTGCTTATTCCGTTTACCGGTCACGCGCAACAAACATGCATCCAAATCCACTTGTTCATCGCTTAAGCCTATCAGCTCTGAAAGACGCATACCTGTTGAATAAAAAAGATCAAGAATCAGATGATCCCTTTCAGATACAAAATCCTGATTGTTTTCCTTGACGGTATCCAGCAGCTCTTCCATCTCCTCCTCTTTTAAAAAAACAGGGATGGGTTTCTTTGTTTTGGGAGCCAACACCTTTTGTACAGGATTATGTTCAACATAACCCTGCCGAATCAAAAAATGCCAGAAAGATTTGAGGCAGGACAATTTTCGGTTTACGGAACGGGCGGAAATGCCATTTTCCATCATGTTGACCATCCATGATCTAAGCATATCCGAGTCAATCAGCTCAGGCTGAGTTATTTGATATTCAGAAGTAACATATTCCAGCAATTGGGACAGGTCACGCTTATACGCAACAACGGTATGAGTGGAATAATTCTTCTCATACCGTATATATTGTAAAAATTCGTCGACCAACATTATATTCACTGCTTGACTAATTCTGCAACGAATATAACAAATCCACCCAACAAAAACAAGCTATTTCTAACTTAATTAACAATAATAAAAAGAATATATGACTATTCTTCTACTTGCTGCAATTGTTGGACGTAAATTGCCTTACTTTTTTGCTTTCTTTTCTCAACCGAAGGTTTAATAAAAGCTTGTCTGCTTCTGAGTTCTTTAACGACCCCAGTTTTTTCAAATTTGCGTTTGAATTTCTTCAGTGCTTTTTCAATGTTTTCTCCTTCTTTGATTGGAACTACGATCATAATTTTACGTGCTTTAATGTTTTATTTAAATCGGACTGCAAAATTAGATAAAGGGATTGATTTACCAAACTTTTCACGAAAAGTTTTTCTTAGTTTTTCGTTTTTATCGCAAAAAGATCAAAAGTATAGGGGTTTATGGCTATTTGATTCAAAATAAAGTATTTTTGCCATCTATAAACTCCATGTTCATGAACATACCTATTATAAAGAGACTGGAGCTTCTACGGGAGCAACTGCAAAAAAAAGGCCTTGAAGCCTGCATCATACCGACTGCAGACCCTCATCAAAGCGAAGACACCGCTGATTACTGGAAATTCAGAGAATACCTCTCTGGTTTTACCGGAAGCACCGGGACGTTGGTGGTGGGAACTACCGGAGCCGGTTTGTGGACAGATTCCAGGTTTTTTCTTCAGGCAGAAGAAGAACTACAAGACAGCAGCATTCAACTATTCAAGCTTGGAATATCAGAAACGCCATGTCCGGAAAAATGGATTATTGATGAAGGATATCGCTCAGTGGGTATTGACGGCTCAGTCTTTTCCACAAAAGAAGCACAATCCTTATCTGAGTTTTTTGAGAAAATGGGCATATTGCTAAAAACCGGATTTGAACCTTATGAAGCAGTTTGGACAGGCCGTCCCCAATTTCCGGAAGGGATAATATACCCATTTCCGGAAAAGTTCAGTGGAGAAAGTACCCAAAGCAAAATAGGAAAACTACGAAACGATATATTGAAGGTTGGTGCAGATTGCATGCCGTTGGGTGCACTGGATGAAATTGCTTGGCTACTCAACATCCGGGGAGAAGATGTTGAGTACAATCCGGTTGGAATATGTTATGCTTTTGTTGACAACAAGAATCTCATCCTTTTTGCAGAGGCCTCCAAGCTTAAAAGTGAAACCGAAACATACCTTCAGGATAACAACATAAAAATTACCGATTACGACAACATATACTCCTATCTGAAACATTTGGACAAAGCCAAAATCTTGATAGACAAGTCAAAGATAAACTACAAACTTTTTCAAAGCATTCCGAAAAACTGCACCATCATAGAAAAAAATTCTCCTGTCGCTTTAATGAAAGGAATCAAGAATCCGATTGAAATTGCAGGTTTCCGGAAAGCAATGATCAAGGATGGTATTGCTCTGACCCGTTTTTGGATGTGGATGGAAAAAGCCGTCAATCAGTCAAACAAAGAAAATTTGCAGGATGAATGGACTATCGGCGAAAAAATTGCCGAATTTAGAAGGGAGCAGGAGAATTACGTTTGCGAAAGCTTCTGCCCCATCGTCGGATTTAACGAACACGGAGCCATTGTCCATTATGAAGCGACTCCGGAAACCGCCTACAAGGTAAGTAGTGAAGGTTTTCTGTTAATTGATACCGGAGGACAGTATCTGGACGGAACAACAGATATCACCCGCACCTGGTCTTTCTATCAGAATACGCCGGAAGATTATAAAAAAGACTACACTTGTCTGCTCAAAGGTGTCATTGCCCTGAGTAGAGCCAGTTTTCCAACGGAAACCCGTGGTACACAACTTGATGTTCTTGCCAGACAGTTCATCTGGGAAAGAGGGCTCAACTTCTGGCACGGCACCGGACATGGTGTGGGACA
>JALNXZ010000230.1 GCA_023230125.1 Bacteroidales bacterium
TCGCATCCTACCACCCATACTGACCCCGTATATACAGTTGATGGAATAACGCATTATTGCGTGGCAAATATTCCGGGAGCCGTGCCTTATTCTTCAACGCTGGCGTTGACAAATGCGACATTTCCTTATGTGATGATGTTGGCCAACAAAGGATGGAGACAAGCTTGCAGGGAAGATGACAGTCTTGCCCTTGGACTTAATATTGTAAAATGGAAAGTGGCCTATCAAGCTGTGGCTGAAACATATGGATTGAAGCATGAACCGGTGGAATTATAAAAACCGGAAAGCCTTGTCATGACATATCTTTGAATGGGCGGGCATATCATAATTAATAAGTGATATCCTGCCCAAACAATTTCATCAGAGTGGGATTCCCGTTTTACAATCCCAACGACTTCATCACTGCTTCCACCTTCACTTCAGCAGCTTCCGTCGCCTTGTCATATTCCCCGCGGTTATTCATTGTCCCGCGCACTTCAATATAAAACTTGATTTTAGGTTCCGTCCCTGAAGGTCTTATAGAGACTTTGCTTCCATCTTTCGAGAAATACTGCAAAACATTTGATGTTGTGGGCATTTCCAGCTTGTATTTCTTTCCGGAAATCGGCTCAACAGCTTCCAGCGTATTGAAATCTTTGATCAGTACGACAGGTGAGCCTGCAATTTCCTTGGGCGGATTTGCACTGAAATTCTTCATCATCTGCTGGATTTCTTCAGCTCCCGACTTCCCTTTTTTCACTACCGAAACGCCTTTTTCCTTGGAAAAGCCATATTCCACATAGATATCCGTCATCAACTGATACAACGTTTTTCCCTGATCTTTTGCCCAAGCAGCAATTTCGGCCATGATGGCACAAGATGAAACGGCATCCTTGTCACGGACAAAGTCTTCGGCCAGAAAGCCGTAGCTTTCTTCGCCGCCGCCGATGTATTGTTTTTTGCCTTCCTGTTCGTGGATAACAGCTGCAATCCATTTGAAACCGGTGTAGCAATCGAAAAGTTCCACCTTGTTCCTGTCAGCAATGGCCTTGATCAATTCGGTCGTAACGATGGTTTTGACGATGTATTCGTTGCCTTTCAGTTTGCCGGTCTCTTTCCAGCGGGTAAGGAGGTAATAAACGAAAATCAGTGCTGTTTGGTTTCCATTGACCAGGATCCATTCTCCACGATTGTTTTTGACGGCGATACCCATGCGATCTGCATCAGGGTCAGAGGCCATCACGATGTCAGCATCTGTTTCTTTAGCCTTTTCGATGGCCATGGATAAAGCGGCCGGTTCTTCAGGGTTTGGGGAAATCACCGTTGGAAAATCTCCGCTGACCACGTTCTGTTCCGGAACGGGGATGATGTTGGTGAATCCGAATGCACGAAGACAAGCAGGGATGATTTTGACGCCGGTACCATGAATGGGCGTGTAAACGATTTTCAGGTCGTTGTGGCGTTTGATGGAGTCTGGAGAAAGGGATAGGGTCTTGATCCGGCTGATAAAGTCTTCGTCGATTTCTTTGCCGATAATCTGAATTAAATCCTTGTTTCCCTTAAACTTGATATCTTTTGTCTTGACGAGGTTTACCTCATCAATGATGTTGGTGTCGTGCGGCGTGATAATTTGCCCGCCATCATCCCAGTATGCCTTGTAGCCGTTGTATTCTTTGGGGTTGTGGGAGGCTGTCAGGATGATACCGCTTTGGCATCCGAGCTTGCGGATGGCAAAGGACATTTCAGGGGTAGGACGGAGGTCCTCGAACAGATAGACCTTAATACCGTTGGCGGAAAAAATGTCTGCAGAGATATCAGCGAACTTGCGGCTGTTGTGTCGGCAGTCATAACCGATGGCGACGGAAATCTGAGTCAGTCCGGCGAAACTTTTGTTCAGATAATTGCTCAAGCCTTGTGTGGCTGCGCCGACGGTATAGATGTTCATACGGTTGGAACCTGCACCCATGATGCCACGCAAGCCTCCTGTCCCGAATTCCAGATCTCTGTAAAAACTTTCAATCAGGTCTGTCTTGTTTTCGTTGTCAAGCATTGCTTGTACCGCAGCACGGGTTTCTGCATCGTATTCTTCACCCAACCATGTTTTTGCTTTGACGGTAACGGTCTGAATCAGTTGTTCGTCCATTTTTTTCTAGTTTATATCGTGAATGGTTTTAGTCACTTTAAATTTGTCGCCGGTTTCTTTGGCGATGCTCCGGTAGTATCGTTCGTCGTAACCAGGTTGGTCCGGATATTCCGGCAAGCCCCAGGCGTTGCGCAGAAATTGACCGTTCTTTTCCTTCTTGATATTTCCGTCGATGTATTTTACCATCAGGTGTTCTCCCATTTTTTTCCAGCATTGAGTAGAAAATCGGGCATTGTTGCAGGAAAATTCGGTGAGTAAATTCAAGGTACCCAACGTGTCTGTGGAAAAAAGTGCCACGGCCTTCTTGTCAAGCTCCGGCAATTCCTTGTTGAATTTGGTTTCCAAGCTATCTTGAAGGGGGCGGATGTCCTTGATCATGTAGTCATACTTGCTGTAACACATGTTGGCTACCCAGTTGTGAATCCAGAAAGCTGAAGTCCAGGAGAAGGTCAGTAAATCTCCGTTGCCGACCTTAAAACATTCGGGTGTTTCTCTGATACCGCAATACATGGGCACGTAAACGGTTGTGTTGGCATCGTCGACGCCAAACCATAAGACTCCGCCGATGGGGTTGGGGAGCCAGTTGCGCATTTGGGCGACAAAGCTGAATCCGGTCTGCTGGGTGGCTGTGGCACGTTCGTTGACATATTCTACGGAATCGATCACGAATTCCATTGGACGCCAGCGATAAGGAGCATGAAACGGACCTGCACCGATGTCGTTGTTCATGTCAAATTCAGTGCCTTCAAAGTGGTCACGCATGAAGGACTTGAAGTCTTGTGCGCTGAGTTTGCGGTCCGGCTTGATATAGAGCGGCATGGCATCGTTGGTCTGCCCCTTGATATAGGGCAAGTAGCTGTTCATGCCTGATTTGACGTGGTTGAAAAAACACCAGACGCGGGCTTCGCAACAACGCAGGCTACTGAAATTAAGTGGGGCATAGGTATCCGCGAAGCTAAAATCTTTGTTGGTGCCATCATAAAAACCTTTCATTCTGGCAAAGGAAATGACATCGGAGGAGTAGAGGCAATTTTCCGGATCATCCAGTGGAAATTGACGGATTCTTGCCTGATTGGCGTGCGCAGAAACGCAATCATCCGGAATACGGACGGCAACCCATAGTGCTCCCTTGTAGTCTGGCCCTTTTCCAATCATTTCCATGATCCAGGCTTCATTGGCATCGGCAATCGAAAAGGATTCGCCTTCACTGCAATAACCATATTTCTCAACGAGATCTGTTATGACCTGTATGGCTTGACGGGCTGATCTTGAGCGTTCGAGGGCGATATAGATGAGGCTTCCGTAATCCATGATGCCGGTGGTGTCCACCAATTCTTGTCTGCCTCCATAGGTGGTTTCTCCGATGGTGACTTGA
>JALNXZ010000231.1 GCA_023230125.1 Bacteroidales bacterium
GACTGTTTGTGTTTAGGATGTGCCATTTTCTTTTACAATTAATTATTATCTATTATTTTTTTTAATTCGTCCCATCGCGGGTCTGTTTGTTGTAAATCTGGTTCTTCAAAATCAACCAAAGGTTCTGAATCTTCAAACTCAATTTCTGTATCTTCATCTTCGTCATCCGGTCCTTTTGTCAAATGTTTCTTAAGCTTGGATGACATAAGCTTGTTACATTTCCCCGGCGCATGAATATGTTTGATCGGAATACTCAAAGCTATAAATTCATACAAGAACCAGGCAATATTTATTTCACCTTCCGATTCCGGAATAATGATGATATCGTCTCCTTCTTCAGCATAGGCCTCACCGAACTTTGCTATCAGACGGCTTTTGTGGTTAATGGGTAAATCCATATCGTCCAAACAACGATCACATGGCACCTGCACAATTCCCTCCAGCTGAAAGTTCAGTTCAAAGCTTAATCCAGTGTTGTTGACCAACACTTTGGCCATAACTTTTCCCTTTTGGACTTCCTGACCATCTATTTTCTTGAAATACTCTGTATCCAAAACATAATCAAAAGTATGATTACCGATAGCAAGAGTATTCAACGGTATTTTATAGATATCAAACTTTCCCAAGGTGAATGCTTTTATTAAACCCCGCAAAGGTAAAAAATATTATCGTTTTTACCACAAGAAATTGTTTGAAAATTTAAAAATATGCGTATGAGACAGTGCTTTTGTTTAAACAGAGATCTAAATACAAACAAGTGCCCATTATTTAACTTGTTAGTAAAATCTTTAACTTATATTTCCTATACATTCATCACAAGATGCAGATATGGCCCAATTATTGAACATGATGATCTGTCATATTAAACACCAGGGATCCTCCATTCATCACATCCTTATGATTAATAATAAATCCTTCAAGAGTTTTTCCATTCAGTTGTACGGATTGCACGTATTTATTTTCTTTAGATAACCCTTTGGCTTCAATAGTGAATGTTTTTTTGTCAGGCAATCTTAAAACTACTTTCTGTATTTGTGGAGCACCAATTACATAGTCGCCTCCAACGGGATTAACAGGATAAAAACCCATCGAAGAAAACACATACCACGCTGACATTTGCCCACAATCATCATTACCACACAAGCCATCTGGCTTTGCCAGATAGAAACGATCAAATATTTCACGGATAAGCTTTTGGGTTTTCCACGATTGATCTGCATAATTATAAAGGTAAGCGATATGATGGCTAGGCTCGTTACCGTGTGCATATTGTCCAATGAGTCCGGTAACATCGAAAATAAATCCAGTGTTCTTTGTACTTATTGTCAAAAAGAACAAGGAGTCCAGCTTGGCAGCAAAGGCCTTCTTGCCACCAATCAGATTGACCAATCCGGGAATATCATGCTGAACATGCCAGGTATACTGCCAAGCATTTCCCTCTGTGTAATCACCACCAGAAGTACTGGCATGAGATAACTGAAAAGGAAAAAATGGCTTACGCCAATTTCCTTTAGAGTCTTTTCCTCTCATCAATTTTGTATCAGCATCGAACAAATTCTTATAGAAATTGGACCGCTTTATGAAATAGTTGTAATCATCCGTCTTGCCCAACGCTTTGGCCATCTGTGCCACACAGTAATCATCGTATGTACTTTCAAGAGTACGGGATACAGACTCTCTCTTGGTGATATCGAATGGATAATATCCATATTTCATATATGTTTCCCAATCAGAATTGAGATGACTGACAGATGACGATTGTTTTATGGCCTGATACGCCTGCTCTGCATCGAATCCTTTGAATCCTTTGAGGTAGGCATCTACAATAACTGGTATGGCGTGGTTTCCAATCATGCAATAATTTTCTTTTCCCCACAGAGTCCATATTCCGTTTACCCTCTCAGGGATCAGAATTGTATAAAGAGGATGTGCTGCACGATAAGTATCCCATAAGGATAATGTAGAATAATAATCTCGATTCGGTGAGGTAAAGATACTATCGTTTGCCCCCCGATACTTGCCATCTAAATCGGCAATATTGTTTGGCTGTAAAAACAAATGATAGAGTGATGTGTAGAAGCTTGTTTTTTCATCTTCCGTGCCTGATACTTCTACGCGTGAAAGAAGGTTATTCCATTGTTTTTGCGTCGCAAGTCTGACCTTATCAAAATCCCATTTCGGATTTTCTTTGTTCAGAGACGCTATTGCCCCATCAATGCTTACGGTTGATATTGCAACCTTTGCTTGTATAGATTCTCCAGGTTGGATATCAAACTCAAGTATCAAGCGTTTAGCCTTTTCGCCTTTCTGCGCTGAAATTTCTTTTTTTACACTATAAGGTTTGTCAAATTTGATGATATAAAAAAAACGACGTTGAACCCAGACCTTCACTTCGTTGCTTCCAATAATGGTTTTATTATCAATCTTATATAACCTTGCACTTAATACCCGACTCTTTATTTCCTCCTTATTTCCTACAATTCCGCTTTGCATGTCAATCAACAATCTGGCAGGAATATTTTTTTTAAAAGTATAACGATGAAATGCCGTTCGCTGTGTGGCCGTGACCTCTACATCCACGTCAAAGTCCGTCAAATGAACTTTATAATATCCGGGAAAAGCTTGTTGGGTAGATTTATCATACTTGCTTTTATACGTATTATTCGACACTTCTCCACTGAAAGGGAACATCAAGATATCTCCCAAATCAGGACACCCTGTTCCATTTAAATGATTCTGAGCAAAACCTGCGATAGAATCATCTTCAAAATTATATCCTGAACAATATCGCCACGATCCATTGCCCGACTCTGGACTAACTTGTATCATTCCAAATGGAGCACATGCACCGGGAAAAGTATGACCATTATCAGCATTGCCGATAAATGGATTTACGTAACGGCAATAATTGATAGGAGCATCGTTTTCTTTAACAGCCTTGCCTGCTAACGGAATTAAAGCAAAACATACATATAGGATCTGTTTTTTCATGATTTATTGTAATTAATAATTGGTTTCAGACTTAACTTATCATTACTTTAAACACTGTAAATCAAACATAAAAAAGCAAATAATCAATCATTACAGACTATATTTGCTAGGATTAATGTTTATTACTAACAAAATGCAAATATAACAATAAAGGATCCAAGATTTATGCGTAGTCCACAAGTTTTCAATTTGATCCCTAAAAACACAGAAAGCCCTCGCCGGATTTCTCCTAAGAAATTAACACAAAGAAGCCCCGCTACATTGTTGTAACGGGGCTCTCTTCAAAAAGACGGCGACTACCTACTCTCCCACTTGCGCAGTACCATCGGCGTGGTCGGGCTTAACTTCTCTGTTCGGAATGGGAAGAGGTGGGACCCCGACGCTGTAGTCACCTAAAATAAGGTTGACATATCGGTTTTTCACAATCAAGTAACTTGTTTTAAAGGAAAGCCGTATCAGAGATACGAGGCTCGGTAAAGAGAAAGTCAC
>JALNXZ010000232.1 GCA_023230125.1 Bacteroidales bacterium
GAAAGAATCGTATCTAATGAAATTCCCAGCTTTTGTCCTTTTGTTATTCCCCAATATTTGCATTGATAAGCAAGGATATAACATTCGTTGAAAAAAAGCATATTTACCCTTACTATCTTTTTATCGCAAGTGCAAATGCCAAGTCTATCGCCGCCTTCCACAATCGTTCCTCCTTCAGCGATATCTGATAAAGGTTCTTCATTCACCACCAAAACATCCATGAGTTTTACCTCTTTACCTTTATTAAGTTCCGTAATTAAAAAATATGAACTATAAGTCATATATAATAAAAACATCCTTTAGTTGGCTGAGCCTTTTTTTTATCTACTCTTATCGCTTTTTACAAATAGTGTAGGACCTTTTTTACCGAGACGGCGTCTCAGTGCTTTTAACACCGGGTGTCAATATAACCAACATGGCATCTTGGAAATAATTGAAGTAGGGACATTAAAAAATTGGGATGATAACTCAACAAGAAGTATACGGATAATTGAATTCTTCAAACTGAAAATCTATGCACTTCATGATAAAAAGTACGCTTTAGTCGGATGAACCATTTATATTTAGTAATATTAAACTCTTTAAAATACAACATGTTAACTGATATGCTATTCCTGTCAGAATAATAAATTTGAAGTGTTTTATTAATTTACTGAATGGTTCTTGGTTTCATTTCTGCAACATTTTTTTTTCTGGATTTTCTTCGGGAATATCAATTACGGAATCATAAAATAAACCTTGGCGGAACGAGCAGATGTTTAGTAGCGCAATGGTACCTCGAATTGGGTTTTAAGATTTTGCAGAATGTAATTCTCGGCAAAAGCTCCTTTAAATTCGGTATAACCCGACGAAGGAACGATCACGGATCCGACCGGGAGTTTTGCTAAATTACGGAGTAAACCGATATCCGAAATATACACTTTGAAGATGCTCAGATCATTGTATGCACTTAATGGAAGTTTCGGTTCTTTGTTCAATCTTGTCAGATAGATTAATCCGGCTTGCTCAAACCAAAAAATGGCATCCTCGTATTCCCGGGCGCGGGCTCCGGGTCGTACAAGCTGATAGATAAACTTACGGTTTTCTTTGGAAAGCTGTGATGGAATCGAATCCCATACATGAGTGATACGTGAAATCAGTGTGGGTTCGGCATGCTTCGAAAAATCAAGCCTGTAATCATTTAAAACATCCTGAAGGATCATTTCTACTTTGGATATATCGTCTGTATTCAGCATTTCAGCTGCCGCCGCAGGCATACCTCCGCATATCATGTAACTTTTAAAACGATCCTGAATGCGGTGAAGAAAAGCGTCAGGCAAAGGCTCCACTTTTATAAGGTCATTCAGGTAATCGTACATGGAGGCATCTGCTACTTGCAGGAATTCTGAAAAGGTAAGCGGGTATAAATACAGGTGGTTTACCTTGCCTACCGGGAAAGATCCTTCTCTTGCCATACTTACTCCCAGTAATGATCCGGCACAAGCGATAGCATATTCAGGAGCCTGTTCGCAAAAGTATTTCAACGTATTTAATGCCGGTTTACATTCCTGAATTTCATCGAGTATAATGAGTGTCGTTGCCGGTTTTATACTTGTTCCATGTAAATAAGATAATTGCCGGACAATGCGTTCAGGGTCTTGTTTGTATCAAATATTCCCGACAAATCTGATTGCTCATCAAAGTTGAAATAGGCTACATCTTCAAAATAGGTTTGTCCGAAATTTTTCAGGAGCCATGTATTTCCTACTTGACGTGCACCGTGAAGGATCAGTGGTTTTCGTCCGGCTTCGTCTTTCCATTTCAGCAGATCCTGTTGTAAATAGCGTATAAAATCCATAAAAGCACGGTTTATGTGCAATAAATGTGTATAATATCACAAAAATAACAGTTATTTTGTGAATAACAATAATAAGTGCTAGTAAGAAAACCCCTTGTGGTAGTCGGTGCTTTCAGGAGTTGATGCAATCGGATGTTTAATCCTCCTTTGGAACGTTTGAAAAATCATGATTTTTGGACACGTATTTTTCGACCAGGCTTTTGTATCTTAAGAAGAAGTGCAAATCAAACATTTGTAGATTAAATGCGATTCGAGTTTCAAGCTGATTCGCTGCAAGTTTTTGGAATGTCCGTGTTTTAAAGAATTTTAAATAGGGTGATTCAGAGAAAATATCGGGCCTATTAACTAATTTCTCTTTTATTTTTTGTTTTCGAAGTTTATTTCTTTTTTGAAAAACGGCTTCATCTTTGTTTGTCCTCATCCTGATGGATTCAGTTAAGATCCCTTTCATGGCTTCCCGGTACAGGCAACGATAACTCATTCTCTCATAAGTGTATTTTATGGGAACTGTGAACCAAAAATCCAGTAGTTCCTTATCTAATAATGGAAACTTGTATTCTATTCCATATTTTTCGCCAAACATGGCCCAGGAGTCCATTCGTTGAGGCAGGTGGTAATTGTATATAAGTTTCAGCATTAATCTGTTTCTATCCCCCCAGCCGTAATAGTTCTTTTTCCTATTGAAAAAGAATAATTTCCAATGCTTAACAATAAAGGCCTTTTTGAAATACTTCAGCCCATATCTTTTAAATGCTCCTGACTCTAAAAGGCCAAAAGGGACCAAAAGTGGAAGGATTTCCCCTCTTGCTCTGGCAATGGTTGCTATGATGCCAAAATGCTTGATCCAGCGTATCAGTGCCCGTAATTTGAAACGAAACACTATATGGTTAAGTGATCCTCTTAAACTCAAAGAGACAAATTCATCTCCACCCCATCCGCTGAAGATAGTGGAAACGCCATCATTGCAGGCTTTTCTCATGGTAAAGAGTTCGATGGGCATTTGTTCGAATTCAGGGAGAATATAGTCATCAATGAGTGTTGAATCACAATAGGTCATGTAGCTTATGTTTACTCCCTTTTGTTTTGCAAAATCCTCAATAAGCTCTTTTTCGTTTAGACCGCCTACGTCACCCATGCTTTCTTCCGGAGACCAGGAGTAACCGATTAACCTGTTTTTATTTTCAATATTGTCGGCAACGATGGCTGCAATTCCTGAAGAATCAAGGCCCCCACTAATATGTGCGCCCAATAGTCCTTGTCCCATTCGGGCAACAGTTGCCTTAACAAGACAGTGACGCAGGCCGGTTACCGAATGCTCAAAGGAAAGCGTTTCATCCTTCTTGATTTTTTCCGGATACCAATATTTGCGATACTCTTGTTTATTGTGCGATATGGATAAGGAATGTCCTGGGAGGACTTTATTGATGTTTGTAAAAACTGTCAGGCAATAGTTCTGTTTATTATTGGGATGGAAACTTTGTATCAAGTATTCCTCGGAAAGCGTAATGTCTATCAGATTTGATTTGGCTATGCCAAATTCATGGGAAGCGAAGAGTAGTTGATCGTTTTTGATACTGTAGCATAGCGGGCGGACTCCAATATGGTCGCGAACCAAAAGAACTCTTTGCTGCAGCAAGTCAAT
>JALNXZ010000233.1 GCA_023230125.1 Bacteroidales bacterium
GACTTCCGGGAGAAAGCAGGGAAGACATTTTGCACCACGCAGACCTACTCAATAGTTTACCGCTCGACACACTCAAATTGCACCAACTTCAGATTATCCGCGGCACCAAACTGGCCTCTCAGATGGAGGTCCATCCGGAAATGATCCACCTGTATGGGGCTGAAGAATACGCCGGTCTGGTCATTGAATTTATAGAACGCCTTCGTCCTGACATTGCCGTGGAACGATTCGTTTCCCAGTCCCCATCTGAATTGCTGATAGCACCTGACTGGGGATTGAAAAACTATGAATTCATACATCTGGTTGAAAAGAAGATGAAAGCACAAGGGAGTTACCAGGGTCGGCTTTACAACACCAAGCAATGAACTTTGCATTCACGGAGTCTCCGGATAAGATACCCCATTTATTTAATATTGAATGATTATGAATATTCCATGAAATTATTTAAATTTGTGCTAATGACGAGCTTTTTATAACCTCATATTTTGTTACCTAAAATGTTAAAATAAAGAATAATGAGATGAAAACATTTTTTTGGCTGAGTGCTTTTCTTGTATTCTATACCTATTTGGGATACGGAATCCTTTTGTATGTGCTTGTAAAAATCAAAGAAAAACTCTTTCCTGTAAAAGTTGTCCCATACGCTGAAGACTATCCGGAAGTAACACTGATGATTGCGGCATATAATGAAGAATCCGTTATTCACGAAAAAATGCGTAACTGTCTTGCTCTTCAATACCCTAAAGGGAAACTGAATATCTACTGGGTCACCGACGGGTCAAACGATAAAACAGACGAACTATTGGCAACATACCCTGAGGTTTGTGTCCTTCATCAGCCGGAACGTAAGGGAAAAACGGCAGCACTGAACAGAGGAATAACATTCATCAAAACCCCTATTGTCATTTTCACAGATGCCAATACCATGCTCAATCAGCAGGCCATTTTGGAAATTGTCAAGTCCTTTGCCGATCCAAAGGTTGGATGTGTTGCCGGAGAGAAGCGCCTCAAGCAAAAAGAGACGGGTAACGCTACAGCTGGAGAAAGCATTTACTGGAAATACGAGTCCACCCTGAAATCCTTGGATGACAGGTTGTTTTCTGCCGTTGGAGCTGCCGGCGAATTATTTGCCATCCGTACCGATTTATTTGAGGTGATGCCAGAAGACACCTTGCTTGACGATTTCATCTTATCCATGAAAATCGCCCAGAAAGGTCATAAAATTGCCTATTGCAAAAATGCATACGCCATTGAGAACCCGTCTTCAGATATGAAAGAAGAGGAAAAACGCAAAATCCGCATATCAGCAGGCGGTTTGCAATCAATCTACCGGCTGCGAAGCCTTTTAAATCCATTCAAGTATGGAACCTTACACTTTCAATATGTGTCTCACCGTGTTTTACGCTGGTCCATTACACCCATTGTCTTTTTTATACTATTCCCGCTAAACCTTGTATTGCTATGGAGCGAGCCCTCTTTTCTGTATGGCATTCTTTTTATCCTTCAAGTCTTGTTTTATCTGTCGGGATTCCTGGGATATCGTGCTGCACGAAAGCAAACAAAGAACAAGCTGTTATACATCCCTTATTATTTTTTATTCATGAACCTCAGTGTCCTTAAAGGCTTCAGATACCTTAAGAACAAACATGGCAGCGGCGTTTGGGAAAAGGCAAAGCGTGGTTAAATCAATTGTCTGACAAGATTCCTTAATTCATCCGGATTAATCGGCTTAGACATATAATCTGAACCTCCGGCTTCCATAAAAGCCCTCCTGTCGCTTTCGAATGCAAAAGCAGTCAAAGCAATGATGGGCACTTTCTGGTCTACTTTCCGAATCAGACGGGTTGCGTCCAAACCATTAAGTTCAGGCATCTGGATATCCATCAACACCAAATCCGGATGCATTTCCGCGTGTAATTTTACAGCTTCCAAACCATTCATTGCCCTTAATATACGATATTCTTTTCTCAATAGGATGGAAACCAAGGCAAAATTACTGTCGGTATCTTCTGCCACCAAAATGAGGTGCAACTTCTTGACTTTGGATTTATCCTTTTCCAATGCATCAAACGCTTGAACATTCAAACCAAATTCTTTTGCTTCCATTCTTAAATAATCTTTAATACCCGGGAATAACTGTAAAAACACATCGACATTTTCTTTGATGATTGAAATCTGAAATCAGCTCCAATGTTTGGAATTTAATATTTAATCCTTCCACATTTAAATATCAAACGTAAATCATCAATTTCTGACCTCTAAACTCTTTAGCAAATATAGTATTTTAGAATTAATTTAGCGCAATCACAGACGACTTCAAAATAAAATTTACAGTTGTATGAATTTCTTCATTTGTTTTTTTCAGAAAAGACAAATTATTCTACATAAAAGTGTAATTTTGTTTAATTGATAGTGATTACAGATTTTCTTTAGCGTTTAATCGGTCAACATTCATGGATGATATCTTTCTGAACTCTAAAAGTAAAATGTCAGAATATAAAGGTATTCTACATAACCCAAATCATTCGGACAACATACTAAAAATGACGGCAGACACGATGTTCATGCTTTCAAGAGATGGCATTTGCATTGATATTCAAGCCCATACGGACAGATGGTTCCTTCAGGATACATCCATCTTGATTGGTAAAAATATTTTCAGCATCATACCTTCGGAAACCTCCATCGCATTAAAGAACAATTTCAGTAAAGTCCTTTCAACAGGCATCTCTTCCTTCGACAATTATGAAATGCGGATTTCAGGAAAATCCTATTTCTTCAAATGTATCATCCACAAATACAACGAAGATCTAATTCTCTGCCAATATCGAGACATTACTCAGCGAATCCTTATGAAGCAAAAAATAGAATCTATGAACCAAAGGCTTCAGGATATTGAGAAAGTGGCACAAATCGGTCAATGGATTTACAATTTTTCCTTGGATGAGGTACAATATACAGGCTATTCAGGTGGACTGATTTTTAACGAAGAATACAGATTTATTCAGATGCAAGATTATCTAAAATTCGTTCATCCCGAAGATAGGACGGCTTTATGGAATTTCATCCACGATAAGGTCAATGCCAATAACAACAAGTACTTTGATTTTAGGTTTCTAACAAAAAATAATATCAAATTTTTCAGACTGAAAACCATCAACTGTTATTATGAAGATGGCGTCAGAAAGGTGTCCGGATATGTACAAAACATTTCAGACATTATGGAAAAAAAACATGAGCTGGAAATGGTCACTCTTGCCGTGGAAAATTCGACAGACTACATTTTCGCAATGAATACTGACGGACAATTGGCATTCGGAAACAGTAAGTTCAAAGAATACAACGGTCTGAAACTACATGAAAACATCACGAATTTTAATTTTTTTGAAATCAATAAGCGTAATACTGAAAAAACCAGATGGCTGGACATTATCGGTCAATTGACTTCGACCAATCAAAACATTAATTTTGTTTTAC
>JALNXZ010000234.1 GCA_023230125.1 Bacteroidales bacterium
TTCCTGGACTGTGTGCAATGAGCACCACAACAAGAATGGCTATGCAAGCCAATAGGATAGAAAAAATAATCAACATGCTACGTTTTCCTTTTGATTTGAATGTTTGTGTTAAAAGTCTCATTAATTGAAGTTAATGTCAATTTTTTTACTTCCCGTTGCATGGGAATATTTGTTAAATCTATGCGCCAAACTTGTTTCGAAGGAATAATATCCAATCCACGAAACTTTTACAAATGTACGAATTTTGCTATACCAAACTTGCTCAGATTGCGTCCTGGATAAAAAACCATAACAATCCATTTATCGCTTTTAAACAAGACCTTACTTGCTCTTGGCTACCGTTACCGCCGAATTTCCGGTATTTACCGGTTTGCATTTCTCCAAACAGTATTTTGTTTGTCTATGCCATTCATTAAACCGCATAGTTCAGTTTTTTTATGTCGCTAATATTTTCAATTAAACACAAAGGCGTATCTCTGTTTTTAATTCTATTAACAAATCCGATATTATTCTCCAGTAAGGCTATTAGAAATTTTAGGCAAAGCAAACACTTCTTCCTTTTTTATTGAAACGGATTTTGCTTGTTCAGTTTCTCCAATCGGGAAAAACAGCAATTGCATTGCTACATCACCAACTAACACTTTGGAATCCTCAAATGGTTTATCTGCACAAACTTTTGCTGTAAAATTCTGGGCACTGCTTACTGTATATACTTTGGAAATTGACCATGAGGTATATACATCAGAAGAATCCGTACACCCATAATCGTCTAAGATTCTAAGATTATGAAAATCAGGAGTTTCCCAGTCACTGGGAGATACGGTAGGATGTGGATGAAACCATATCCTGATAAGATCTTGTTGCTTACTCTCCCAACGAGCATATCCTGATGCCATGGCGAGTATAATACCGGGTCCAGGACAATTTATAGTGACTTCTCGCATAATCTGTGCTTCGTATAAATTTAATCCTGAAATCATTCCTTCGTGAAAATAAACAGACTGATTGCCTTGTGCATAACCTATCTTAGGGACGACATTTGAAAGGCCGCTTCCGTTGCCAGCCATCCTTCCTGTACCATCTACTTTGAATACACTTGTTCCATTGTTTTTAGTAATGTTAACGCTACTGGTCGCATCGTTGGTATTTAACTGGATTATTTTTTCATTTTTTGAATTTGCTATATCCGGAGCATTAGTCAGGTTTGAATAATTATTATCAAAATCGCTTTTATTATTCCAGTAGGTGGTGTCTGTTTCGGTTATACCAACTGCTACGGACGAATTGAATATAGGATCGGATTCAGAAATTGTTCCAGTAATTGTTTCAGCTGTTTTTGCGTGCAGAGCATAAGGAACACTCAGTAATTGGCTGGTGCCTGTAATGGTGTAGTTGACTCCTCCTGTAGGATCAGTTTCGGTTTTAATGAAATAGATATCGTTAGCCCAGTCAATGGAACTAAAACCTGCTCCGCCGCCAATTTCTATGCTTACTAAACCGTTGATATTGGTGGTGGGGGTTTGGCTTTCGGTGTATACTACCGTTCCGTTTGACGAACCTTGTAAGATACTTATTTGCATTCCCACTTGAGTATTTGTTACCAAGGCATTGCTACTGTTGCGAATTACTGCCTGATAGCTCATTTTTTGTGGTGATTGAGCAAACACACTTACTGTTAATAAAACAGCTACTAATAGCGTAAGGAGCTTTCTCATAGTATTTAATTTTTAATGATTTTAAATATTTTTACTTCTTTATTTCCTTGAATAACTTTAACAAAATACGTAGCAGGCACAAGATTGCGCATGACAAGTCTGGTTCCGTCACCTTTAAGTTTTTTTCTTTCAAGAAGTTTTCCGTTCATGTCGAGAATCTGATACGACAAATTTGTATTGTCATAGTTCTCAACCTTTAGCGTTAAAAAGTCAGTTGTGGGATTTGGGTAAGCTAAAACCGTAAGTCTTATTCCTTTGGCTTCTTCCAATCCTGTTACAGCCGAAATCTCAAATGGCTGTTGAACGCCTTGTGCAACCGAACCATTCGTTCCTGTGCTGGTTGTGTCAATGACCTGTCCAACGGAATAGCTTACTGAGCCTCCGCTTCCTGAAGCATTTCCGCTTGTGGCAGATGTGGCTTCCTGTGCTTGAAGTCCAGCTAATTCAAATCCTAGCAAGAGCAACGCACTTAATCGCAATTTTGTGTGTTTCATTTATTATTTATATTATAAATGTACTCTTATATTCATTTTATTACTTGATTTACAATATTATATAAGGGCAGCCCTGTGAGAAAATACGTTCCTACTCTTGTACTTAACAGATGTCCAGAGCGTATGCGCTTTGGTTGGTGTTATACGTCATATTTATTTGTGGCGAATATAATCTTTAATTAACTGATTTCTTGTTTTCTCATTACCATGAGAAGGTAAGAATATGGAACATCCTGTCTCAATCAATCTACACCAACTTGCAGTCAAATCCTGAGGACTAGTTACAAAAGGAGGAAATACAGATGATTTAAACACTCCGAACAGACAATCCCCAACTATGGCGATCTCGTTATCAATTATCAAACTCATCGAACCAGCTGAATGCCCCGGCGTATGTATCAAATAGGCATGGAGACCTTCGACTTCAAAATCATATCGATCATAAACCATCACATCAGCAGAACAACCATGATAATTCTTCATTCGCATAAAGGTCTTGCCAAATAGTGAAGTTATAATCTTTGTCATGATATTACTTCCATTTGTCTCAGGATTCTCACCATTTAATAACTTATCTGCCTCGTTGCAGTGAATGTATACTGAAGATTTGTATTTCTCTTTTATACGTATTGTATTGTATGCATGATCAAAATGAGCATGAGTCAGTATCAAAATATCAATCCGACCATTGCTATACTTCTCTATTTTCTTTTCGAGTTTTTTCCAATATACCCCTGGACTCGTATCTACCAATATGCGCTTATTATCAGACGTTAAGAGAAATACATTGCTTCGTCCATATATGAGACGTTTTATTTCATATCCACTTTTGGTCTTCCAGCTTTTCATCTATTTGTCGCTTCAATAATTAACACGCTCTTAATATGGTGTACAACGGAAGAGCGCACCCACCGAAGATGGTGCTGTTTGTGTTGTAATGGTGGCAGTCGTTTTTGTTAGTGTGATGTTGAGCATAATTATTTTTTTACTCGATTACAATTTCAAACCTTTCCAACAACCCAGCAATTTCTTGTGTGTCAAACCTTATTCGTCATGGATGTATTATTTATACAAACGGTTGGACAGTGCCATTATTCACCAATATGAACCGGATATTTTAGTTTGTTTACAGCCCAGGCAGTAAACCCGTTTGTATTTTCAGCTTGCCATGCATTCAGGCAATCAACCAGAGCTGCATGTACATTATACTTGCCTGTACCAATGTGCAATCCCT
>JALNXZ010000235.1 GCA_023230125.1 Bacteroidales bacterium
GACCCGTTGGCCACATTCATAGCACCGAGTGAAATGGTGGCACCGGAAGATGCCTTATAGGAACCGGAAATTCTGAATTTATTCTTTTCCGTCAATTGCTGTGCCACTGTCAAGGTTGAATCATACAACTCTTCAAAAACATATTTGTCTGCTATTATATTATCACCGATCGCATTTCTGAGATGTTCTCCGAATGGTTCCCTGACCGGAAAAATAATTCGGCCATTGGTGGACTGCACTGTATATCCCTCCACATAATCAAAAACCCCATCCGGATAAGCTTCCTGCTTACTATTCAGATGGTCAAGATTCATCACTCGCAGTAATAAAGTATTTTTGATCTTGCCCTCTGTCAGATAATTGATGTCCGTTCCGACAGAATCTGATTTATAGGTGATGTTGAGCTCAAAATTCCGGGATTCCATATTGTATGCACCGATGGAATAAATGTTTTTCATCATCAGTTCCCAGGTTGGAGAAGACGGAGAAAAATCAGTACCTTTCAGCATCTTGACGAACAAGGTTTTGGGAGATTCTATGCCGTCTGTAGAAAATTCACCAACTTGATAGGTCTGTCCGTTTTTAGTGTACTCGTAAGCCACAGCCAAAATCTCATCACTGTTGAGTGATTGTCTGAGCGAAATATAACCCAAGGTACTGTTCAGGGAATATTCACTGGATTCCAGTCTTCTGGCACTTTCCAGTCGCTCATAGTCCTTACCGACATTGACATCTATTTCGCCTCCGCTAAGCGGTGCTAAAGTAGCATTGGCTTCACTGAAGTTTCTAGCAGCTACATATTGTTGGGTAATTTCCGAATACAGAGTGTTACTTGAATTGGCAGGTATCTCTGCGGCTGTATTGTTTACCCAGTGTTCATTGAAAATAGTGGTTGGTTCGGCCATATCTGCAAAAGCGACAATGTTTCTGGCATTATCGAGATTACCTGTTTTGTTGGTCACCCATACTTCAACCTTGGTGATTTTGATACCGGATGAAATGTAGGGCAAATTGATCATCCAAGTATCATATTTGTTTTTGAAATACTGAGAAAGAAAATAGTGGCGGTTTTCATCATATGTTGCCACATCAATGTCAAAATCTTTTGTCTGGATACCGCCACTCAGACTGACAGACTTGGTCTGTGATTGCTGCTGCGAAACAACGGCAGTCATGGATAGCTTCCCAAACTGTAAGGCAGTCTTTACCCCAAACAAGGATGAACCACCTGAAATGAGAGAACTATTGACAGGCATGCTGACATTCCCACCCTCAATACTTTTGATGATTTCATCTTCTTTGCCATCATAACGCAATTTGACAGATTTGGCATCGTAGTCGAAGGTGGCTTCTGTATCATAATTCATGTTGACATTGATTTTGTCTCCAACTTTGCCATTAACACTCATTTGAACCTTCTGATCAAAGTTAAAATAGGTCTTGTTTTTGGCATTTTCAGAGAAAGCAGGATTGTCCACCTTATTGTTCTTGATACTGAATTCAGTTTCTATTGATCCCTGCGTTTTCAGTTTCACACCTCCTTCTCCAAATATTTTGTCGCCCATGCCAAGATCGAACTTCATATCTGTCAAAGAAAATTCATCCTTCTTTTTACTAAAATCAATTTTATTCTTTTCCCGCCAATAGGCAGCAGACGACTGTTTTTGTTGGTACTCGAGATATTCTTCGGCAGTAAGGTTGATGGGCGTTCCAATCTTTTCATCCCCCAACTTGGTTTTCATCTGGTAGGTTCCTGTCTCCGTGTCATATTCGATGACCGTTCCAAGATTCTGCGGGTTTTTCAAATCTACAGGAGACAATGCCGCATTTTCTTCGGTGGTTTCAGGAATGGTTCTTCTGACCAAATATCTCAACGTTGTATCCGTTTTTTGGGGAATACTATCTTTCGATGCAGGCGCAACCTTTTGCTTCACTGATGGTGAAGAAGCTGAATACAGGCTGAAGACTCCAGCAAGTGTAAACAACAATATTAGAATGATAGGAAGTCTGCTTTTCAAAGATTTACAACAATTTCAGAGTCGCTTTAATAACTTGCTCTACAGGAAGATCGGGATAATCCAACAATATTTTGTTGACCACCTTTATGGATGGGTATTGCGCAAAACCGAGCATTTGAAGCGCAGCAACTGCCTCATCCCTAACCAAACAGTTTTTGGAGCCGATTGCCATTGTTTCAGAAGCAGCAACATCTGCCTTGCCTATTTTGTCCTTCAGATCCACAATGATGCGTTGGGCTGTCTTAAGTCCGATTCCTTTGACCGCTTTTAAAACATCTACATCATCACTTAAGATACATGTATCCAATTCTGTCACGCTCAAAGAGGAAAGAATCATTCTTGCGGTATTGGCACCAACACCTGAAACACCAATCAATTGCTGAAAAGTAATACGTTCTGATTGTGTCGAAAAGCCATAAAGCACGTAGGCATCCTCCCGGATTGCTTCATGAATATAGAGTTTACACGTCTTTAATGCTTGAATATTCGTAAATGTATTTAAACTGATATTGATGAAATAGGCCAACCCCTGATTTTCCAAAACGACGTTTGTCGGTGTCAAAGTCATCACTTCTCCCTTGATGTATTCTATCATAAATTCATGGTTTATCTCGCATTGAAAGTCAATGCAGGTAAGTGTAAAACGTATTTTTCTTGTAAAACGTATATCAACAGCTAAAAAACACAAAATGGCAGCTTCGCCCTATAATGAGAGATGTCATCCCCTTTTGAAGAATGACATCTACATATTTTTACACATCACTTGATATAGTGGTGTTTTTATTTAAATATCAGCCTGTACAAATCATTTCCATTGGCATATATCAACAAGGCAAACAACAAGAACATACCAACCATTTGTGCATATTCCATAAACTTGTCACTGGGCTTGCGTCTTGCAACGATTTCATAGAAAAGGAACATGATATGACCACCATCCAAAGCAGGGATAGGCAACACATTCATGAAGGCCAAAATGATGGACAGGAAAGCGGTGGTTTCCCAAAAATTTCTCCAATCCCATTCAGGCGGAAACAGACTTCCGATGGCTCCAAATCCACCCAGACTCTTGGCTCCTTCCTTGGTGAAGGCATATTTCATGTCACTGGCATAACCTGTCAATTTACCGATGCCTTTATTGATGCCGGCAGGAATGGATGCAAACAGCGAGAATTCCACCTTTTGCATGGAATAGATTTCGTTGATCGGCTTGACGAAAAAGCCCAATTTTCCGTCCTCACCAAGTGTAACATCGGTCGTTTTCGGTATCCCGTTCCTATAGTAAGTCAATTGAATATTGCTATTCTTGTTTTTCACCAACGTTTCTGAGAAATCGGAGAATGAAGCCAATGTTTTTCCATTGATGGCCGTCAAGCTGTCTCCAGAAAATAGACCTGCCTGGTCACAGACTGAACCCTTTTGA
>JALNXZ010000236.1 GCA_023230125.1 Bacteroidales bacterium
ATTAAAACATATAGTTCTCAGTAAGAAGGTACTGTTTTCGTGGAATAGGTATATTCCAAATACGGAACTTGAGACAGTATTTATAAACACAGAATTTCTTACATTCAAATTTTTGAATATGTAAAAGAGAAAAATGGCATCAATGATCATGACACTTGAATATCTGCCTGTGTTTCCTAGTGTTTGATTTATCCCGGAATGTATATAAATCCTACCAATTACATTAAATATAATGATAGCCAAGGTGCAGAAAATGAAGCCCTTTATTGCATTACGCTCAAACCAATTGTCTTTTACAGAAAAAAGATAAATCCCTAACATATAGACATATAATGATAAAGTAAAATCACGCGCGGTAAGTGCGTAACTGTCGAACATCCCATAGAAGGGAATAGCAGTCATTACCAATAAAAATTTCAGAAAGTTCTTTTGACCTATTTTCTTAAAAATCAAATTTATGAAAGGAGAACATATATACATAAAGATATAAGCTGTGACAAACCAGTATAGTTGTGAGTATAAAGGAGATGTAAAAGATTGTTTAAGATGATAAAGAAATAAATGAGTGAAGGACTCTCCTTTATTGAAATATCCGTCGATAAAATATAAAATGGTAAATGGCAAGGCATAGCAGATCACTTGTAATATCAACTTTAATAGTTTTCGACTTTTAAAAGATAAATTCCTTAAAAAGTAAGCACTCAACAAAAAGAAACAGTTGACTCCTAATAATCCCCAAATTCCAACAATGTTTAATATTGATTGACTTGCTAAAGATTCAGAAGAAGTCCAAAGTGGAATTGCACAATGATATAGGACAATCAAAATCATGCATATTATTCTCAATAATTCAAGATTTGATTGTCTGACCGGTCTTCCTAAAACCTGTGAGTTTATGTTTTTTGCACTCATTTTTGCATTGTTTTTAATGAACTACCGGGTTTTTCGGTTAGTCCACAACTTAGTTATAAGATTCATTTTTTTGTTCCATAAAAGATTCAAGAGTTTTGTACATCATATTAACTCTGCATTCCCAGCTATGTGTATGCGCAAACTTGATTCGTTGAATCTGTAAATTTTCGTCTTTAGATTCTTCCAGAGCAAGGTCTATAAGTCTTAAATAATCTTCTGCATTCTTGGCCAAATGAACCTGGTCATAAAAAGATTCAATCATACCAGGAGTTTCTGTGGCAACGACAGGTTTACCAAGTGCCAGGTATTCGTCAATCTTCAAAGGATAGTTTCCGAGTGTTATGTCATTGATAATCTGCGGGTTAATACATATGTCAAAGGCGAAAATATACGATGGCAAATTGCAAACCTCTTTACTTCCTGTAAAATATACATTCTTAAACTGATGTAGCCTGCTTTTTTTGAAATGGTCATCTTCCGGGCCTGTATAAACAAAACTGTATTCCGGTCTTTCTTCAGCCATCAGACACATGACTTCTTCGTCCAGTCTCCAGATGTTGACAGATCCGACATAACCAACAATGGGTCTTGGAATTCCTCTGATTTCCTCAGGGGTTGGATAAGTTTTGGTTGGGGTATAGATTTCCATATTGACTCCTGTCTCAAACAAGAAGGAATTGGGGTTGTTTTGGCTAAGTTCTTTCCTAAAATATTCAGAGTTGGCCATCACAAGATCAGACTTTAGGATTAGTTTGGGCTCCAACCTTGTGCCATTTTTCTTCCAGTATGAACGACCTATCACATAATCTCTCCGGTAATAGATGGACAAACGTGGTGAAAGAAATTCTTTCATATACTGACTCCGATAAATATCATTGTCGATAAAGAGGATATTATTGTCAAAGTTTAAGGTTTTGGCTTGTTTCTGAATATATCTGGCCATTTTTCTGTTATTGATCTTGTTAAAGAAATCGAACAGAAATGAGGTTGGGAGTCTGTTTACAGAATAAATCATGAATGGAAAATTTAAAACCCAAAGATTTTCATTGATTTGTTTGACAGGCGGCATTTTTTTCCGAATGACGTCAATCCTGTGATCACTTTTTGGTCTGTTTCGGCTTCTAAGCCAAGTGAAATGGTCTAATGGGGTATTGATGTAAAGTACCTTATTTTGTTTGGATATTTCCAGGGCTATATTCCGGATAGTTGTACCAATTTCGATTTCCCAGATTTGCAGACTGGTTATGATAAAGTGTTGGCCTTCCATATTTAAAGTAGTTTTGGTAACTATTAAGTCCTTGTTTTTTTGTATTCTGATAAATAAATTTCAAGTGTTGATTGAGCGGTCTTTTGCCAAGAAAATATCTTAACACGTTCGAGTCCGTATGCAACTTGCTGATTGTAGAATGAACGGTCACTTTCCAGCTGAAGCAGTTTATTTGCAATTTCCTCTTCTTTCGTTGGGTCTATCAACAAGGCTCCTTCTCCTGCAACTTCAGGCATGGAGGATGTGTTTGAGGTAATGACGGGTGTTCCGCACGCCATGGCTTCCAAAATGGGAATCCCGAAACTTTCCCTCAAGGAGGTATATAGAAAAGCTTCTGCGCCTGAATAAATGGCCGGCAAGTCTGAATTTGTAATATATCCAGGATAAATCAACCACTCTCTAATGGATTCCAGGCCGTTTTCCTTTAGCATGGGATTTACATAAGTTTCATCTATATCTGCTATTAAAAGTGGAAGTGGAAGAATAGATTGCTGGAGGTAGATTCTATATGCTTTTAAGGTTTTAATTGTATTTTTCTTGGGGTCTGTATTCCCTAAAAAAAAGAGATATTTATCCTGCCTCAGGTACTTTCTTGTGGTGTCCAGATAACTGACGATAGGTTTAAAATGGTTTCCAAATCCATTATAAATGGCTACCAAACGTTCCGGATCAAGGTGAAGGAGATCGGTGATTCTTTTACGTTCAAAATTTGAAACGGTAATTATTTTTCTACATTTTGGTAGGATTCTGGGTACCACAAAGCGTCGGTAGTACCAACCAATATTCTGATATAGTGATTGATTGCCACGTTGTCTTTTTTCTAAAAAGATGATGTCGTGCAAGGTCAGGATTAGCGGTGTTTTGCAAAATAATGGTGCGGTATTGCTGGTGCAATGCAGCAAGTCCGGCTTTACTTTTCGCAGTATAAGTGGTAAGGCTATTTGTTCCCACAAAACATAGGTCGGACATTTGACCTCAATGACCTTCATATTAATACTGCTTTTTAGGCACTTATCTTCTCCGGATGCAACCAATATGTAGTATTGGTTTAAAGTATCTGATTCCTGAAGATGTCTGATTACCTCCAAGGCTACAAAATCCATTCCGTGTTTATTCTTTCTGAATATACGTTGAGCTTCAATGGCAATTTTCATCTGTGATATTTTTTTAGTCAGGTGGAACGACGCATGCTGAAATTATCAAATATGTTTGTTCTGTTTCAAATATGCTTGTTTCATCATCTTGCTAGTTGTTT
>JALNXZ010000237.1 GCA_023230125.1 Bacteroidales bacterium
TGTATAAACCAGTGAAAGTAGATGTCGAATCTAAAAACGTGAACATAAATGCAGACGCTGAATCAATTGCGGCGACCAGATCCGAAATACTCCGCAGACTATCTCCGAAGTTTGTCTGATCTAGAGCGCGGAAAATTCATGTGGAGCATCGGCTCCGAAAGAACAAAGTTCTTGAACAAGGACTGGCTCTTCTGGGCCAGAGATACGCAACTCCCGCCAGAGGGCTGGGGTCAAGACGGCTGTTTTTGTTGGAACATACGCGCTGGTCGTGGATTTGGAAAAACGAGAACAGGAGCCGAGACGTTTATCTATGCTATCAAGGAATGCGGTTACAAGCATCCCAACCTTGTAGGGGCTACCAGTGAGGATGTGCGCGACTTGATGATAGAAGGTGAGTCAGGAATACTGGCTTGCGCCCCTGAAGATTTTTACCCCAAGTTTATACCCACTTTAAAAAAGTTAGAGTGGCCTAATGGCGTCGTAACCCACATTTACTACGGGACTGAACCGGACAAAGCCAGGGGCCCTCAATCAGACTTCATATGGGCAGATGAAATTGCAAAATGGCAATATCCTGAGGAGACCTGGGACAACTTACTCATGGGTCTTAGATTGGGCACAGACCCACGCTGTATTATAACATCAACTCCCAGGCCCACAAAGTTCTTAATGGAAATTGAGAAAAGAAAAGATCCCAAAGGCCGCCCTACCTGCATTGTCACTCGCGGCAACACCTATGAGAATAGTGAAAACCTTTCTACAATTTTCGTGTCAACAATCATTGCAAAATATGACGGTACCAGACTTGGTAGACAAGAACTTGAAGGTGAGTTCCTTGACGACAACCCTGATGCGCTTTGGAGAAGGAATGAAATTGATGAACATAGAGTAAATAGATGTCCAGCATTATCTCAAATTGTAGTTGCAGTAGACCCTGCTGCAAAGTCTGAAAAAACATCAGATGACACAGGTATAGTTGTTGTTGGAAAAGGACATGATGGGCATGGGTATGTTCTAGAAGATTGTACAATGCATGGAACTCCGGCTGAGTGGGCTAATGCTGCAATAACAGCTTATAACAAACACGAAGCAAACTGGATTGTAGCAGAAACAAATCAAGGTGGAGAAATGGTTGAATACACTATTCAATCTATTGACAAGGATTTTCCAATTCCTTACAAAGCTGTACATGCTACAAGAGGAAAAGAGATTCGTGCAGAACCTATTAGTGCACTCTACCAGCAAGGAAGAATTCATCATTATGGAACTTTTAAAGAACTTGAAGATGAAATGTGCTTAACAGGTGACACTTTGGTCAAAACCGAATTAGGCGATATGAGACTTGATCAGATTTACCCAGGACTTAAAGTATTTACTAGAGGTGGATTAAAGCCTGTTATATGGTCTGGAAAAACAGGATCAATGAAAACTGTATATAAAATTATTACCAAAAATAATAGGCATTTATTAGCTACAGAAGGACATTTGATATATATTGAGAGCAAAGGATATACTAAAGTTTCTGAACTTAGTATAGGAGATGCGCTTTCAACATGGAAAAGTATGGAAAAAGAACCCAATACGACGGAAGATATTATGCTGTCAATCGCAAAGGATACTACGAAAACAAGCACACCGGGCTACTTCATAGAGTTGTATGGGAAGAAGCCTATGGAAAAATTCCAAAAGGCACGCAGATCCACCATATTGACGAAAACAGGCTCAACTTTGAACTTAGTAATCTCGAAGCTTGCACAGTGTCTGAACACAATGCTAGACATCCTCCAAGGGGATTTCAAACATGGGATTTTGAAAAACATAGCGAATACACAAATAAAATGTGGAAAAATAGAAAACCAGTCAAGAAGCAGTGCGTTATCTGTGGAACAGAATTTGAATCTACAGGTATGCGAGCAATGTACTGTTCAGTTCCCTGCAGAAAAAGATATTATTATAAGCTTAAAAAAGAGCGAGACGCAGCAAGATGTTTATAACATCAAGGTAGCTGACATCCCAGAATATTATGCTAATGATATTCTTGTTCATAACTGCGAATGGATGCCAAACTCTGGGATGAAAAGTCCAAATAGAATAGATGCTCTTGTATGGGGTTTCACAGCGCTTAATCTTCCATCAGGAAATGCGAAAATACCGCCTGGATTTGCTACTGGTATGTCTTTTGCAGACACCAGGGATTCCGGAGATTTTACAGGATTTTAAAGAGGCTTCAAGGCCTCTTACTAAAATCATATAGCTCCACAACTTTATCATATAAAATTAGATCCTCTTGTGATATATTTATATATTTTAAAACAGTAACTATAGATCAGTAACTTAGTTTTTAGGAGATTACCATGCTGAAATTGTTAAGAAAAAAAGAGTTCACAAATGGAGTTGTTTATGCTTTTGAAACGGATGATGGGTTTAAAGTGGAGACCACTGATACGTTTTTACCTTTCTATACCCAGGACTCTTTGCATCGAAAAACCAACAAACTTAATGGCACTTACCTGGGAGACAGGTCAGAGCGCTGGATGGTTGGTGTTTCTGTAATGTCCGGATGTCCTGTTCACTGCAAGTTCTGCGCAACTGGACAAATGAAGAAATGGCGCAACTTAACTGCTGAAGAAATAGTTGATCAATTCTTGTATGCGGTCTACAGCAGATCTGAGAGCTTCGAGGAGGCCAGAGAACACAAGATTAACTATACTCGTATGGGTGAACCATTCCTCAATCTGGAGAACGTTAAACAGGCCATAGGGATGATTGATAGCGCCTATCCTGGGACTCACCACTATGTCTCAACCATAGGAATTGCGGGATCGGATTTCTCCTGGATAAAAGAAAACACCACGTTGCAGATATCCCTACACTCTCTCAATGAGGAAAAGCGCAACTGGTTAATACCCTATAATAATAAAATGTCAATAAGTGAACTTGGTCAGGTGCGCACCAATAGCAGACGCAAAACTACATTAAATATGACCCTTGTTGCTGAGTCTGATTTTAGCATAGAAAAGCTTAAAGAATACTTCGATAAGGAGAAATTCTTTATAAAATTAAGTCCTATAAACACCAATAATATTTCTGATAAAAACAACTTAGGTAAAGGCTGTATAAAATACACTAATGAGAGGTGAGATGCAATGGAAAAGATAATGGATGAACTTGAACAGGCTGGCTATGATCACGCAATTGCCGTAGCCACTGAAGCAGAAATTAACGCACAGGCTGCATGCGGCCAGCTTGCAATAGTATTCGAAGAGTAACCCTCTTCATTTCTTTTTAACAGTAAAGCGGGAAGTCCCCTTCCTCGGAGCTTCAGGTGATAGCCTGAATGTTATCCGTTAGTCGACAAGTCTCTGGAGAACCTTACTCCACTCTTCAGGGATCTCTCCAATCTTTTCTCAGAAAGTATTAAATAGTATTGTAG
>JALNXZ010000238.1 GCA_023230125.1 Bacteroidales bacterium
AGGCCCGGTGGAATAGGCCAACAATGAAATCACGCAGACAGCTCCCACCATAATCATCTCCCATCCTCCGTAATAAATCAGTCCGAGTCCGAACAAACAGGCGATGGCGATGGTCAACAAAGTACCGGACAGCATCTTCCCGGGATCAATCCAGCCTGAAGCGACAGCGCGTTCCGGACCAAGCCGGTCTTCGTCGTCGGTCTTTTTCACAAAATCAAAATAATCGTTGCTGAAATTGGACGCTATCTGAGCCAATAAGGCAAAAATCAGGCAAAGCAATGCAGGAATCAGGTCAAATTGTCCGAAATGAGCGGCCAAAGCGGAGGCGACAATCACAGGGACTGATCCGGCAGCCAGCGTTTTTGGACGTGCAGCTAACAGCCAAGCTTTGGGGGAATTTTTTTCTATAATTGGCACAACATTGAATTTTTATGCAAAAGTATCATCTTTTTTTGAGATTTTTATCTTTGAATGGTGGTTTTTTTGACATTCAGTATCCAGGTTGTTTTTCTCCTTTAAAACAATAATATTATATTTGTGACTCCTATCCTACTCTCCATTGATAACCTGCGCAAAAAAGATAAAATATGACTGCAGAAAATTTCCGTCAGGAACTGAAAAGCCTGTCCAACCCCAATCAAGCGTTTGAACTTCAGCGATTTTTTAAGACTGGAATAGGGCAATACGGCGAAGGAGACATTTTTTGGGGCATTAAGGTACCGCTCACCCGCAATGTGGTGAAAAAATACCGGAAAATGCCGCTGAACGAGATTGCTCAACTCATAACGGACCCCGTGCATGAAGTCAGGATGGGTGGCGGTTTCTTGCTGGTCGAATGCTACAAACAAGCTGATACGACCGGAAAAAAAGCCTGCTACGATTTTTATATCAGCAATGCTTCCCGTTTCAACAACTGGGACTTGGTGGACATGACCTGTCACCACATCGTGGGCGACTGGCTATGGGACAAAGATAGAAAGCCACTGTACAAACTGGCATCCGGTGAAAATCTCTGGGAACAACGCATCTCCATCATTTCCACTTTTCATTTTATCAGGAAGGAAGATTTCAACGATTCATTTGAGATCGCCAAGATGCTCTTGAACCACAAACACGACCTCATTCACAAAGCTGTAGGCTGGATGCTCCGCGAAATCGGCAAGCGCAATCCGCTGGCTGAAACGGAGTTTCTGGTCGAAAACGACCGATACATGCAAATGCCCCGCACCATGCTGAGATATGCCATCGAAAAATATCCGGAGAAACAGCGGCAAGCTTTCCTGAAAGGGGAATTTTAGAGAGAGCGGTCAACTTGTTTGACACCTTTGACAGTCTTGATTTTTTTGATCAAACCGGTCAGCTGACGGGTATCTCCGACCATCACGGTTAAATGTCCCTTGAACAGTCCATCCGTCGAATCGATGCTGATGGATCGGAGGCTCACACCCGGTTCCTTGGAAATCATGGAAGTGATGTTGGTCACAATGCCGATATCGTCATTTCCAACCACCTGAAGTGTAATCGGATAGCTGGAGCCATCAGCTTTTCCTGCCCACTTAGCCTGAACGATCCGGTATCCGAAACGTTCCATCATTTGAGGCGCATTCGGGCAATCTTTCCGATGAATCTTGATGCCACCAACGGCAGAGACAAAGCCAAAAACCTCATCTCCATATATCGGACTACAGCATTTAGCCAGTTTATAATCAATGCCCTTCAGGTGCTGATCGATAAGCAAGACATCTTCCTTGCTCTTCCCGGTTGCAACGGTGGTGGTCTCCACAAAAAAGGTCTCGGCTGAACGTACTTCTGTAGGCTCATTGACAGTCTTTTCCGCACGATCCATCTCCTGATACAAATCAATGACATGATTGACTTCCAGACGTTCTGCACCGATTTCTGCATAAAAATCGGTCACCGTCTTGAATTTCAGTTTCTTGATCACTTTCATCAGGATGGCCTCTTCGTATTCAATCTTACGGTTCTTCATACGGCGACGCAGACTTTCCTTGCCGAATTCAGCTTGTTTCAGTGCAGTTTCCTTCAGGGTTTGACGAATCTTGTTGCGAGCTTTGGAGGTCACCACAAAATTCACCCAGTCCTGTTTGGGTGTTTGGTTGGTACCTGTCTGGATCTCAACCTGATCGCCACTCTTCAATTCATAACGGATGGGCACATTTCTCCCATCAACCTTCGCTCCGACACATTTGCTTCCCAAACTAGTGTGGATGCTGTAGGCAAAATCAAGTACAGTGGCACCTTTGGGAAGTTTATACAACTCACCCTTGGGTGTAAAGACGTATATCTCGTGTTCATAAAGATTCATCTTAAAGTCATCCATTAACTTAGCAGTGCTACTTTCCTGACTTTCTAGTATTTCTCTTATGCGCATCAACATCTCATCAAGACCTGTTTCGCTCTTGATGCCCTTATATTTCCAGTGGGCAGCCAAGCCTCGTTCAGCAATTTCATCCATCCTGCGGGTACGGATCTGCACTTCCACCCACTTACCTTCCTGTCCCATCACCGTAATGTGAAGAGATTCATAGCCATTGCTTTTAGGAATGGAAAGCCAGTCTTTCAGACGGGAAGTATTGGGCATATGCATGTCGGTGATGATGGAATATACCTGCCAGCAGTCTGATTTTTCCTTTTCCAGATCGCTGTCTATGATGACACGGATGGCAAAAAGGTCGTATATGTTCTCAAAGGGAATCTTCTGTTTCCTGAGTTTGTTCCAGATGGAACTGATGGATTTGGTCCGTCCCTTGATTTCAAATTTCAAATCCGAGGTCTCTTCCAGCCGTTCTTTGATAGGTTCAATAAAATTTCGGATATAGTTTTCACGCGAAAGCTTAGTTTCATCCAGTTTTTTGGCAATTTCGAAATATACGGCAGACTGAAGATACTTCATGGAAAGATCCTCCAACTCCGTCTTGATGTTGTATAATCCCATCCTGTGAGCCAAAGGGGCAAACAGATAGGATGCTTCACCGGCAATTTTCAAGCGTTTTTCTTCCGGGTAATACTTGAGTACCCGCATGGTGTTCAAACGATCGGCAATCATGATCAGGATCACTCTTCCATCCTGAGCAAAAGAGAGCAGCAGGTTGCGGAAATTTTCGGTTTCTATGGCGGCATTCCTGTCATAAAGTTCATTGGCCTTGGTCAAACCGCGAAGGATACCACCCACCGATGTGCCGAAGGTCTTTTCAGCTTCTTCGACGGAATATTGTTTGGACACCACCACATCATAGAGCATGGCACTGATGACCGAAGCATGACGCAGTCCCATTTCACCGGCCACGATCAGTGCCGTATTCAGATTTCGTACAATCGGATTAATTTCCTTAACCGTACGTTGAAGCCTTCCGGTCTCTGCCGCATCGGTCAGAACAGCCCGTACATCTTTCACTTGC
>JALNXZ010000239.1 GCA_023230125.1 Bacteroidales bacterium
ACTATGAAGCATCCAGATACTACTAAACAAATGAAAATAAGCTTTCTAATACCACCACCCATTGACGGAGAAAGACCCGCAGAACGAACTGCCGGTTGTACGCATACGGTTTACCCGATGCCTAACATCTACGAGCTCATTGTCGCAGCTGCTCTTGAACAGGCCGGACATGAAGTATACTATCACGATTTTGCTCTTTATAATCATAACAATCAATCATTTAAAGAGTTTCTATTAAAGGATAAATCTAATGCTTATTTCATCTGGTCCGTCAATCTTTCGATTAAGACAGACTTACATGTACACAGCCTGATCCGCCAAATTCGGCCGGATGCTTTTATTGTTTTTGAAGGTCCAGCACCTACTCTTTTCATTTCCGAATTTTTACCAGACCATAAAACGGTTGTTATTCGTGGAGAGCCTGAAATGACTGCAGTAGAGTTGACCGATTTTCTACAACGGGGAGATGACTGGACCATTATTGACGGAATTTCTTACCTTAAAGACGGAGCTATTCAGACAAACAAATCTAGAGAACTGATCAAGAATCTTGACATCCTCCCTTTCCCGGCCCGTCATTTGCTCGGAGACTATCCTTTCAGCAACCCAAAACTGAAAGCGCACCCGTACACCACTGTACTGACTTCCAGAAATTGTCCGTTTCAATGCATTTATTGTGTCCCCAGCTCCCTGACATTTGCCCGAGAGCTGGAACATAAGCGCGTATTTTCCAAAAAGCCGCCCATTTCTTTCCGTTCCACCGAGAACATTGTAAAAGAACTGGACTTGTTGGCTGAAGAGGGTTACAAATCAATTGCCTTTATCGACGATAACTTCATTGTCAAAAAAGAAAGACTGGAAATCATTTGCGAAACGTTAAAGAAGCATCATTTTATCTGGGGTTGCCAGGCCAGAGTGGACGCCATCACGGAAGAAACAGCGCGCATTCTAGGTAATTCCGGTTGTGAGTTTGTGGATCTTGGTGTGGAATCTTTTAATGATGCCATCTTAGACTACATTAAAAAGGGCATTCACGCAGAAGATATTGAAAGAGGCATTGCTCTTTTACAGAAGTACTCAGTCCCGGTGAAACTGAATATATTGATCGGGACCAGCCCCCTGGAGAGCATAGATACACTGAAAGAGACTTTTAGGAGGGTCAAAAAAATGAAAGTCAGCCAGGTGATGTTTAACATCGTTGCTCCGTTCCCAGGTACAGAGTTTTACGATTTGGCAAAAAAAAATGAGTGGATTGTGGGTGGAGATTATGTGCCTACCGATGTACAACGCCATTCCATCCTGAATTATCCCAGCCTGACGTATAAACAGATGGAACGAATATTGTTCCGGAACAATCTGTTCTTTTTCCTTCGGCCATCATTCATTTGGATGCATATCAGGAAATTCAAATCGCTACAAGATTTCAACGCCGCATTCAAAGCATTGAAAATCAAACTTTTTGGTTAAATGGAACTATCCGTCATACTGATTTGCCACAATTCATCCAATGATATCAAGCCTTGCCTAAACTCATTGATGGAAGCTTGTACCTCCTACGATTATGAGATTCTGGCGGTTGACAACGGTTCAACGGACAATAGTGCATCCTTGTTGCAGCCCTATGGACCTCACCTACGACTTATTCGCAATTCAAGCAATTTGGGTGTGGCAAAAGCAAGAAACAGTGCATTGAAAGAGGCCAAAGGCGATATCATATGGATCTTGGACATTGATACCATCGTTAACAAGGAAGCACTTGACAAAATGTATCAATGCTGTCTGAGTAACGCGGAAATTGGTCTCTGCGGATGTAAACTGACCGATGCAGATGGTCTTGTTCAGGACAGCTGCAGAAAATACCCCAGACTTTCTTATAAATGTCTGAATCTGCTTGAAAGCCGTACAAGCAGGCTTCATTACCTCAAAGGCTTGCATACCGGGCTGATAAATCATAATGCCGGGCAATTTTACCATCAGGAAATGAAAGGGATCTTCCCTTTTGATGTAGAATATCTGATTGGTGCCTGTCAGATGTTTAGACATTCCGTATTGGGAAAAGTCGGTTATTTGGATGAGTCAATCTTTTATGGCCCTGAAGATGCCGATTTTTGCCTGCGCATTCACAAAGCAGGTCTAGAAGTGATATATATTCCTGACAAATCTATTGTTCATCATTACAACAGAAGCACAAACAAAAGTCTTTTTTCTAGATTATCCTTTTGGCACGCCAAAGGTTTGATCCATTTTTGGTGGAAAAACAGGAAATATTTAAAGGACTTACAAGGCTGAATTTAATAATTGGTAGAAAAAAACATCCCCATTACCATCCAAATTCTTGTACCACTTTTTCAAAAGACCTACTTCCACAAAACCACATTTTCTGAACAGATGCAGACTTGGTACATTAAATGTTGGAATAAAGGCATACAACTGATTTATTTTCAGGAACTTAAAAGCATACTCTTCCATAAGTTTTAAGGACTGAGTGGCAAACGATTTCCGCTGAAAAATTTCATCCACTAGAATTCCAATACCTGCCCGATTGTGGTAAGGATCGAAATCATACAAGTCGATGGTTCCTGCTGGCGTTTTAGTAACTTTATCTTCAATGATCAAGCGGAGTTGTTTAACATCAAAGATATCCAATGAAGCTTTTTCAAGATATTGACGCAAAATGTACTTCGAGAATGGGGTTAGGGTATTCCCGTATTCCCACAAACTCGTATCATTTTCCCATTTATACAAAAATTCCAAATCTTCAGGTTCCAAAGATCGAAGCCTGATGTTCTCATTTTCAAGAAATTTCATGACATGAATTTTTAGATTTAAGATTGAGGGGTATATCAGATTACTCGTCTTTATCAGATTCAACTTCAAATCCGGCGTTATGCGGGTCTGCTGTAGGCATTGATTTGTTTACAGGAAGATTTACGCCGGTTTCCGCTTCCAGACGACTTCTTGTTGGTGTAATAAACAGGCACAAAAAGATGATTACCGCAAAAAGCATCAGGGCACTGCCCATCATGGTAAATACCTGAATGAACAAAATCAGGAATCCCAGAACAAAAAATACAGTCTGGCGTATATGGACATATCGTTTATACTGGTCCAACCTTCTTTCAATTTCGGGAATTTCAACCAGTCTTTTTATCTTGTTCTTAGCATAAATCAATACTCCTGGGATACCACCAAGAAGACACAGAATAATGACCTGTTGCAAATTGATGGCTAGAGAATCATTCAGTTTGGGAAATGGATAGTTCGTCTTAAAACTAAAAATGCCGAGTGCTATAAGAAAGCCATACCAGATATAGAAATCAGTCTTCAGTTTTTTGTTGGTCGAAATAATAAGTGCTTCTTTTTCCATATTTTTTGATTTTATTGGGATGGCCCCTACCCCTTAAAAATAA
>JALNXZ010000240.1 GCA_023230125.1 Bacteroidales bacterium
TCAAGATAATTTTGATAGTCGGAAATGACCAATCCGAGAACATCCGTATAAGATTCAGGGCCTTTTTTCAGTTTTTTGCCCTGGATGAATATTTCCGGAAAACCTTCCTTTGGTTCCAACTTGCCTTTTTTGAAGACGAGGAAGTCAATATTGGCATTATTACCCTGAACATACAATCCACGCTCAATTTTCACCAAGGTCGTGGAATCTGTATTGAAGGAACGTTTTAAAACAACGGTGATGGAATCTGCCGGAATTTTTTTAATCATTTTTTTGGCTTTCTTTACCACCTGTGCGTCAGCACAATGAAAGATAAATCCTTTGTAATGAGGATTTTCCCATACGTATTTAGCCTTGTTGGCGTTAAAGTAGGTTTCGAGGCCCACCGTATCGATGGATGCTTTTTCCCACACTTCGCGGTTGCTGACATCGAAAAGCAAGATTCCATCACTGTACTCCTGCATCAAATGGCCAAATTCGGGGTACTTCTTTTCGAGGTGTCTATCTTCACAAGACAGCACTTCCTGTTGAACGAAAACCTCAAAAGCATCATTCAGACTTGAAGAATAAAGATTTTTTTTATTCTTCAAGAATGTAGCAAACTGTTTCTGAGTGAATGTCACACCATTTAATGTAAACAATGAACTATCAGATTCTGACAGTTCTGCCAACGGAATGATATAACCTGAAGATTCGAAGAATGCCTCAAGACTTTCTTTATTGCAATTGTAATTGTATTCTTTCTTCAATTTTTCAACCAAACCTGTTTTAACAATCTGAGAACGTCTATCTTTGGCAATATTTCTGTTTATATTTTCGCGAAGCACATCCATCTCCGGATAGGGTTTAAATTCGAGCGCCTTTACAATGTGCCAACCATATTTTGATTGAAATGGTTCTGAATATTCACCAACCTTCAATTTAAATATAGTATTTTCATATTCGATGGGTAATGAACCACAGAACATGAATCCATATTCTCCATTTTGTGATGCAGCATTCTGATCATCAGAGTGTTTAGTAGCATACAACTTGAAATCTTCACCATTTTTCAATGCTTTGTAAATCTTAAAAATGGAGTCCTTTGCGGCGGCTTTTTCTTCTTCAGTAGCAGTAGGAGAAACTCTTTTTAAAATATGACCCGAACGATACAATCCATTTGCAGCAGAACGACTGTGCACTTTTACAATATGATAACCAAATCGAGTACGGAAAGGTTTGCTAATTTCTCCTACAGGAGTGTTGAATGCAGCCTCTTCAAATTCATAGAGGAAATGACCGCCTGTAGTAGAACCCAGATATCCGCCGTCTTTTTTACTACTGTCATCGGAGTTTTCTTTAGCCAGTTTTGCGAAGTCTACTCCTTGGATAGCCTGTTGATAAATTCTTGAGATTTTTTGCCACGCTTTCAATGTATCTTCAGGACAATCATCTGGTCTGATTGAAATAAGAATATGACTGGTTTCCACATATGTTTTGATATGATCATAAGATTCTTTGACCAATGCTTCTTCGGCTTCTTTGTCCGTCAAATAAGGGGCTGCTAACTGACGTCGGTATCCACTTAGTTCATCGATGAATGCCCGGGTGGTATCAATCCCTTGAGCTTTTGCCTCAGCTACCTTAAGTTTGAAATTAATAAACAAGTCAACATATTCGTCCAAAGATTTCTGATCGAACATGGTACTCGCATTATTCTTGCCCCAGATATACTCAAATTCTGATTTTGTAACAACATTTCCCCCGATATCCATAATGACAGGATCCTTGACTTGTGCAACACAAAGTGAAAAGCAAGCTGAACAAAATAAATATAAAACAGTCTTTTTCATGATTAATTATATTATTAATTTTTCTTATAAACAAACAAAGAAACTTTCCATTAAGACACCCTCTTTAAACGTTGAAAAATTATTAAAATTGCGCAAGACATCAACTAGTCTCCACAGCTATCATTCAAGACCTCACTCGTCATGATTTCATCATATGGATGACTTTCAGTTTTACCTGCATTGATGATACAAGTAAACTTTGTCTTTTCAATAATAAACGGAGTATTCAATCTGATATGACGTGTAAAAGAATTAAACAAGTTCACTTCTTTTGGAAGGATTTTCAAGTAAACCGATGCCAACATATCATCAAAGGTAAGTCCGTCAAACAATACACAATTTGCAATAAAAGACATAATGATTATGTTTAAGGATCTATCGCGCGTAAAATTACATTTTTTACAAATTAATTTCCCATCTCGGAAATAAACTTAATCCGTAACAAACGAATCTCTTCTTCCGTATAATCTCCGCCCAGTTCATCAATTGCTTCCTGAATACTATCCGTAGAGGATTCTTTAAAGTATTCCATGATTTCATCAATATGATCATAATCCATGATCTCATTTAAAAAATAATCAATATTGATTTTGGTTCCTGAATAAACAATAGCTTCAATTTCATCCAACAATTCTCCAAAATCAAGACCTTTGGTCAAGGCTAAATCATCCAGTGCAATTTTCCGGTCAATGGACTGAATAATAGACACCTTCATCTTGGATTTATTAGCGACGGTACGAACTCTTAAATCTTCAGGACGTTCAATCTCATTTTCCTCGACATGTTTCTTAATCAGTGACAGAAATTCTTCTCCATAACGTTTGGCTTTCCCCGCTCCAACACCGGGTATATTTTGCAACTCTTCCATATTGATGGGATAAGTTGTAGCCATAGCTTCTAGAGATGGATCTTGAAAAATCACATAAGGAGGAAGATTTAACTTCTTGGATACCCGTTTGCGTAAATCTTTCAACATGGAATAAAGACCTGGGTCAACAGCACATGCTGCTCCCCCGCGAACCAAGACTTCCTCTTCAGAATCTTCAAAATCAGAATCTTCAACCACCTTAAAACTGACAGGATTCTTGAGAAATTCCCTGCCACTTGTGGTAATCTTGAGTATTCCGTAATTCTCAATATCCTTATCAAGAAAACAACTAATAAGCGCCTGACGAATAACAGAATTCCAAGTCTTTTCATCCTCATCTGTTCCACCACCAAACACATCCAGTTCATCATGCTGATAGGATATAATCTCTGAGGTTTCTTTTCCCAAGAGCACATCAATGATGTGATCCGTCTTAAATTTTTCTTTTAATGCAATGACTGTTTCAAGAACAGTACATAATAAATCCTTTGCTTCCACCTGCTTTTTAGGGTTTAAACAATTATCACAGCTTCCGCAATTATCTTGCGTATATATTTCTCCGAAATAATGCAGGAGCAATTTTCGCCGGCAAACAGAAGACTCTGCATAAGCTGCGGTCTCCAGCAAAAGCTCTTTTCCGATTTCCTGTTCGGCAACAGGTTTACCCTGCATGAATTTTTCCAATTTTTGTAAATCCTTATTGGAAT
>JALNXZ010000241.1 GCA_023230125.1 Bacteroidales bacterium
CCATTCATGGTTATATCTCAGAAAAATGCATTAAATTCGTCCAAAATCCGAATGAATGTCACGAAACGGAATCCTTTTTATCTCTTTGTTTGTTCTCTTGCTGCTTCTGTTTTTGGCTGATCTAGTCTTCGGTAGTATCAGGATTTCGTTAGACGAAATATGGACAGCCTTATCACACAAACAGGGAAATTCCATTTATCGGGAAATACTTTTGAATTATCGTCTTCCGAAAGCATTGACGGCCATTCTGGCGGGCTCTGCTCTATCTGTGGCCGGCTTGCTGATGCAGACTCTTTTCAGAAATCCGTTGGCAGGGCCGGATGTGCTCGGTGTAAATGCTGGAGCCAGTCTTGGTGTTGCTTTAATTACCATGTTTTCATCCGGAGTCGGTTCTTATTTTCTGGGTTTTGGATCTTGGGGTTTGGTGGTTGCTGCTGTCTTGGGTGCAACCGTGGTGCTTTTACTGGTCATTTTTGCCTCAGTACGTGTTCCGGATTTGGTTTCCCTGTTGATCATCGGAATGATGTTCGGATATATCGCCGGATCTATTGTCAGTGTTTTGCAGAATGTCAGTAATCCGGATACCTTGAAGATATTTGTCATATGGACTTTTGGTAGTCTGAGTGCTGTCTCCTGGTCAATGATGCCTGTTCTTTTATCTGTTGTTGGTTTGGGCTTGTGCATGTCATTCCTTTTGCAAAAGTCCTTGAACGCGCTGCTGCTTGGTGAAAATTACGCAAGAGGCCTTGGCGTATCCATTCCTCGCACCCGTTTCCTGATTATATTGGCCACTTCTCTCCTTGCTGGAGGTGTTACAGCTTTTGCAGGACCCATCGCCTTTATCGGGATAACGGTTCCCCATATGGCTAGAGGCCTTTTTGGTAGCTGGAATCATCGGGTGATATTGCCTGCTTCTTTGCTTTGTGGCTCTTGTCTTTTACTGATTTGTGACATTGTTTCTCAAATGCCGGGTTTAACGACGGGATTACCAATCAATTCGGTGACAGCACTTTTCGGCGCTCCGCTGATCATCTGGATACTTCTAAAACGTAAGTGATTAAACTCCTGATATCGGATAACAAGTGGTGAAAACGAATTCTTTTTCTACCCGGTAGTCTATCTGGAATTTCATTCCTGACCTCAGGGATTTTCCCATAAACCGGCCATTCTCCGAGGGTGCAGAAAACTCAAGTATGCGAAAGTCCTTGATAAAGTCGATTCCTTCATCTGGGGTAGCCTTGAACAAAGACTCTTTGGCACTCCAGTGAAGTAGGAGTGCGAGTGGATGGTCGCAAGATAATCTGGAAATGTTTTCCAGTTCCTCGGGTTGCATGAATTTATGAGAGACTTGCTGTATGCGGTTTGACCGCTGTTCAATATCTGTCCCGATATTTAAGATCTCACTCAACATGATGGCAACATAGCCTTTGGTGTGAGAAATACTGATGGCTGTCTTGTTGTTTTTCAGATAAGGCCTCCCTGAAGAAAGATATTCAATCGACAATGGATCTGTGTCCATGCATTTGGCCAAAGCTCTTACGGCTAAAAACTCCAAACGCTTTCCCGGATTATTTTGTGATGCAGCAATTCCATTCTCAAGAATATTTCTGAGTTTGTTTTCATCTTCATCCATTTTCCAGATACCGTATCGATATTTTGCATTCTCTTCAAAGTGTAGTAGTCCCATTTTTTTATTGTTTAAACCTGATGCTTTCCATCAGGTTGCGGATATCTTTTGTCATTCCGTCCAGAATATCCTTGATGGAGTCTCTGTTCGGTAGATAGTTAAAGTAGAGTGAACCCCTAAACATTTGCCGATGTCCATCCGTTACCATGAATTGTATAGGATTGGCGGTATTGCCGGCTATTTCGTACAGAAATCCCGTTACAGTGCTGTCATCGGATGTGAATTCCTCTTTATAGATAGTGGTATGGGGTTGGGTCTCCTTTATCAGGCTTGATTCGTTTTTAATGAAATGTTCCCTGATTTTTTCTTTGCTGTCACAAATCAGGAATCCAGTGTACAATGTTGCCTGATATGGGATAAAATGCAAGTTTGCCCATTTTTGCTGTTTGTCTGTCCGAGTTGGAATATCAAGTTTGACAAAATTCGGATATTTAAAAGTGACAGGAAAAGGTAGTCGTTCAGCCTTGATATAATCTGTTTGTGGATAGGATATTCGCGGGTAGGCCGTTGGCTTTGGTGTATAAACTTTTTGGCAAGAGAAAAAAGAAAAGACAATACAGCATAAACCTATCTGCAGGAAGAACCTTGAGAAAAGAAGGATCTTCCTGCCAGTTAGGATATGTTTGCCGGAAAAGTCTGACATGGTGATCAGAAAGGCAGGTCACTGGTCCCGCTGCCGGATTCTGATGCGTCTGGACCTTCTTTGGCTTTGGGACTCTGTGATTGTGTGGTGACTCCTTCACTGGTCCCGCTTTCAGGACGACGGCCAAGCAGTTCGATGTTTTCAGCCACGATTTCTGTGGTATAGCGTGTAATGCCATCTTTTTCCCACTTTCTGGTTGTGATCTTGCCTTCTACATAAAGTTGGTTACCTTTTTTGATATACTTTTCTGCTATTTCGGCCAAGCCTCTCCATGCTACGATGTTGTGCCATTCTGTGCGGTCTGGTATTTGTGTGCCGTTTTGTAAGGTGTAACCTCTTTCTGTTGTTGCCAACGTGATGGTGGCAACTGCAACTCCGCTATCGAGATAACGAATTTCCGGGTCTTTTCCTACATTGCCAACTAAGATTGCTTTGTTGATGGACATGTCTTTAAGTTATTGGTTATTAAATTGATATTGGTTTTTTTCTAGAGAAAATGGAGACAACAGATTGATTGATTGTTCAAATGTAGATATAAAATTGGTTCATACCAAATAATGTCATCATATTTGGACAAATTAAACAAACATTAACAATATAACAATAAATGAAGATTAAATAATATTTATAATATATGTTTATTAATAAATAATTCCATTAATCTTGAAACTGCATAGTGATTCAGTTCATCGATTTTTATTTTTTTCCACAAGTCAGGATACTTTTTCTGATGTTCAATATGCACAGGGATGAATTTCGCAAAGATGACCCGATGCGTCAATATATGTTTCAGGTTGACAGGCGTTCCAATAATGCCATGACCTCCTGTCCATGCAGAAACATCTTTTCGTTTAAGCAGCGTTTCAATATGTTCTTCCTGGTCGCTTTCTATCAGTGGAAATTCCCAGAGCAGCTGCCAGATGTCTTTTTGGGTTCTCTGTTGAATCCAGGTGAATGTCTCGTCTGTAAAAAAGAAATAGTGAAAATATCTGTTCTGTTTTTTAGCACTTGCCAGTTTCACCGGAAGATTTTGTGTCTTTCCTGTGATATATGCGATACAATGCCCTG
>JALNXZ010000243.1 GCA_023230125.1 Bacteroidales bacterium
CTAAATTTATTTTTTATGGGATATATTTTTCTCGCTATTTTACTCAGCAAATTTCAAGCCTAAATGGGGGAAGTGTGGTCTAAAAGAAATTTATACCTTTTCCTATGAAAAATAGATTATCCTAATAATTCAATCCAGTGTATCCCTCCGGGTCAATAATAAAAACATAGCCTGGATCTGTAACTAAAACATAATTCCCTGCTTTATCTTTGTCTGCATAAAATATATAAGGATAATTTTCAATCAGAAGTGTTTTTATTAAAACACCATCAGCAGAAATATGATTAATTCTTTGCACATTAGTGTAACCGCCAGATAAAGAGACCACCAGCAATGAATTATCTTCCAATAACGTCGAACTTTTATATGACTCGGGACTTTCAGTATAACCTGTAGTATCAAACGGATCACGCTTCCATAAAAACTTTCCTTCTCTATCGATTTTTAAAGTATATGTTACGTATGTTACTGCATAGGTATGTGCGACTCTCTGACCCATCAAATAATAATGTCCGTCATTTGTTCTTATAATGTCAACACTACTGGCCAACAGATTAGACATATCGGGTAATGTATTATCTCTATAGATATGTTCATCAATTTGGGTTCCCTCTTTATCAATCTTCCAAATTGTGTATAGCGAGTTGAGGTTAGAATTACCCTCGTCCTTTTCATTTGTGGTTCCAAAAACTATATAGTTTCCATCATAATCTGGAATTATCTGAATTGCAGTTTTATCAATAAAAGCCACTGATTCAATGTTTTTTTTCCACTGGATTTTTCCATCAGGTGAGAATTTGTAGAGCACAACTGTTGAATGTCCCATACTAGTCTCCGGGTATATTACACTGCCATTCCCAACACATAAGTAAGAATTGTCTTGCAACTCAGTTCCTGCTACCAAATTACTCACTCCATCCATGGAATTTTGTTTTGTAAGTTCATTATTCCGCCATACCAACTTACCTAGCTTTGATAATTTTAAGACTTCCAAATTGGTTGTTATCAGGAACCCTCCATCATGACATTCCTTAACATCCTGTACACCAAATGCTTTAACCAGTAAATAATTTACATGCCATTGAACATTAAAATTAGCATCGGTTTTAACAAGTATTGTATACCATTCCTCGTACTTACGCCCCATCCCTTGAAATACAAATCCGCCATCAGACGTTTTCCTGTATTTTTGCAAAGCATAATCTTTATATTCAAACTGTCCGATATCTATTTTTTTTACATCAATTAAACTTTGTCTCTGTGTTGTAATGTTTTTAGATATTAACTTAGCTCTGTATTCGGAGTCCAATGCTCTGACAGATATTTTATATGAGGTTGTAGGATCTAATCCACTAATGAGATGAAAATTCTTTTGTAAGTTAGTAAATGAAAGTGTATCGTTGATCAATACATCAAAAAGAACTGCATTGTCTGGTTTACTCCATGTAATGTATATGTCGTTATCTGTAGTCTGAACAGTTTCAAATCCAAAATCACCGATTTTATTACTCGTTTCATAATCGTTGTAGAAAGGTTCTGGTTTTATAGTAGTTATCTCACAGGAGCTTAACATTCCGAACAGCACTAACTGCATCAATAAGTAAAGTTTATTTTTCATAACTCGATAGAATATAAAACAGGTTTATCGTCATTAGAACGTGTTGCTACGATCATTTTATTTTCAAAGAAAAAAACAACATTCCCAAAATCAAATTGAGACGCAAAACCCTGAAACTGTAGAAACTTAAGTGTCCATTTATTTGTCGTTAAATTATAATGCCATATATCTGCTAAAGGAAAAATAGAAGTACCATACTCATAGGTGTTTCCTCCTGCAATATATAATGCATTATTATAAAAGAGTAGAGTTGTCTTGTCGCGAGAATATGGTCCGCCTTCTAAAGTCGATAACTTTGTCCAAGAATCATTCTCTGAAGAATACTTCCACAATTCTCTAAAGATTGTAAAAGAATAACCACTTGTATTTGAATTACATGATGAAATTATCTTGCCATGCATATCAGATGGAAGGTTATTTTTCTTTTCCCATTCATTTCGAATAAAATCATATTCCCAAAAATCATCTTTTGCATAATACATATCACCAATTCTATTTGAGCCCATATACAAACAGTCTCCTATAACAAAAAGATAAAAATCTTGTGTACCTTTTCCAGGATAATCAGTTATAAATTCCCATGAATCTGATACATCATCGTATCTATAAATTTTATTGTTTAATTCGAAATCCGAATTGGAACATACTGAATTTATAATATATTGCCTGTTGTTATACTTAAAGTTTAATTGATTTACTGATGAGAAGTTTGATTTATATTCAGGGTATTCAAAATTTTTCCTATCTTCCCACTTGTAAGTTTTTAAATCTATTACTTTTATTCTTACAGGAGCATATTCTGTGTACATTTTTGACATATAAAACAACTTACTTCCCAATAGAAAATGCGTGTTATAGTAAATCGGGAAATCAGTAATTTCTGTTCTAGTAACTTTAGACGATAACACCCTTAGTTTTTTTAAACTGATATACTTGTATCTTTTGTCATTGTCAGACACATATAAATATATTTCATAATCTCCTGCTGGAACATTATCCGGGATTTTAACCCATAAGTCTGCATAAGACTCATGAATGTTTTCACCAAATTCATTTGTATTTACAGGTATGGATATTTTGTCGTCAAGTTTCAATTCATATTTTAAACTCCTTGGAAGCTGTTGTTTATAATAAATTTTGATGTATGCTTTCTCACCTGCATTTACCACAAATCCTATATTATCTTTCTCGATACAATATGCTGCTAGCATCTGAGAAAGAGGTTCCAAATTAACAAAATCAACGCTTTTAGTTATATCTGTTGTATAATCAGCAGATAATCGAATAAAAACAGGATTACTTCTGAATGTATTTTTATCTGATTCAAGTTTGGCTATACATCTAAAATCATGTCCTGTGGAATTGAAATCAACGATTACAGAATCTTGATAAACATTTTCATCCTTGATATCAATATTTCTCTTTATTACTTCTTGTGAGATGATAGTTAAATCAGTAAACTCAAAATAAAATGATTTTAGATTACGAGCTCTTCCCTTGTCGACTTTAAAATTTATCATACAATTTTTAGCTGATAAAACTTTAATGGATGTTATCTCTAATGTAGGTGATATAAAAGGAAGTTCTTTTTTTTCACATCCTATTAAATTGAATATCAATACTAAAAGCAAAATAAAATATATTTTCATTTTATTAGATGTATTTATTTACAATACTTCGGTAAATATTCAATTAACTAATTAAAATTCAATGATTTACATAACATAATTTAACATAAAAAAGATGGTTAAGTAGCTGAT
>JALNXZ010000010.1 GCA_023230125.1 Bacteroidales bacterium
ATTCAACCATTTCTTAAAGAGGATCTTTTGACAATCAATTCAGGCTCCAATACAGCCATTGATTGTTTCGTAGACTCACCATTTTTGATTTTATCCACCAGAATATCCACAGCCGTTTTTCCAATCTGCTCTACAGGTTGTTTGATATAAGAAACGGGGCATTCATATAAATCAAAAACATCACTTTCGTCAAAGCCAACAACAGCAACATCATCCGGAATCTTTACATTCATTTCCTTCAGACAAGTCAAACCGTGAATGGAAAGCATATTCGTTGAAAATAGGATCGCTTCTGTTTTGTCCTTTTCAACAAACCTTTTCACTGTCCCAAATACATCAGACTTCGTGTTTGAGAAACTCACCTGCTTCACGTTGATCTGTTTTTCCAATCCTGCTTTCCGCATCGTATCCTTGTAACCGGAAATTCTATCCATTACATTGCTCATTTGTGATTGATAAGCTATCAATGAAATTTTCCTAAAACCCTGCTCTATCAAATGCTGAGTTGCAATCACCGTTGCACGGTGATTGTCTAAACACGAAAAGCTGATGTCTATATTTTTAAAGCACCTATCTATCAAGACTATAGGGGTCTTATTTAAATGTAGTTTCTCCATAATTCTCTCGGATCCGTCACAGGGAACAATGATCAAGCCATCGGCACCCTTATTCAACAATACATCAATCAGTTTTTGGGTATTCGTATATTTTTCATCAGAACTGCCAAAAATAACCGTATAATTTAATTCGTTCGCCCTATTTTCAATCACTCTGGAAATCATAGAAAAAAAGGGGTTGGAGATATCTGTGACTATCAGACCTATCAGTTGTGTTTTGCCACCCCGCAAGTTCCTGGCCATTAAATTGGGGGTATAATTCATTTCTTTAACCTTAGCCATCACCCGACCAGCCATTTCATCAGCAATGCGATATTGTTTGGCTTTCCCATTGATTACCAGGGAAACTAAAGTAGTAGAAACGCCGACTGCTTTTGCAACATCTTTTATAGATACTTTCTTATTCTCAAATTCTTTCATATCGTGCGAAAATAATTTTCCAATGAACCGCAAAACACAATTACATTAAATTCATGCTTTTATTGCGATTACAAAAGTTTCGCAAAGCTAACAATTTTCTTTTCAGAATACTTTTTCCGACTTTTTTTGTCTATATCTTTTATCCCGACTGTTACTGGATTTAACTTCTTCATCATTAATCATGTATTTCCACTCAGAAAAGCGACATCATACTCAATCAGAGCAAAAAAACACTTTTTCCAAGTCTTAGCGCATCGAGCAACCTGAATTATACCAACGGTAAAATACGGAATACTGCCGGAGACTATGTCAGGAACTTTAACAGGTGGCCTTATCGTTATCTTGCTCGGCGTCATGTCATCGTACAGCATCAAGTGGATAGCGAACTGGCCGATAGAAATTCAGGCTTACTCTGTTTTTCTGTCTTTTTTGGTTTGCTCCGTCACCGGAATATTTTTCGGGTGGTATCCTGCAAAGCGGGCATAAGAACTGGATCCGATAGAATCAATCCGTTACGAATAAAAGCAAACTTTAAAATATGCCATTATGACATTATACAACCAAATATAATGTCATAATGGCATATTGATTGTTTGGCAAAACAATTGCTGCTTCATCGTTGTTATAAACAAACAACTATGAACTTCAACAATTTTACCATCAAATCACAGGAAGCTGTTCAAAAAGCCATCGAATTGGCTCAGGGAAGACAACAGCAAGCCATCGAAACGCCACACCTTTTAAAAGGAGTCATGGAAGTCGGAGAAAATGTGACCAATTTCCTTTTCCAAAAATCCGGAGCAAACCCAAATACACTCAATACAGCTTTAGACAAACTGCTGAACAGCTATCCGCGGGTAAGCAATGCCGAACCCTATCTTTCCCGGGAGACCAATGCCGTCATCCGGAAAGCGATCGAATATTCCACCAAGGAAGGCGACCAGTTCGTTTCACTGGAATTCATTCTTTTGGCTTTACTCACCGAAAAGAATGCTGTCTCTGGTTTATTAAAGGATGCAGGCCTCACCGAACAGGTCATGCATGAAGCCATCCGGGAACTGAGAAAGGGTTCTAAAGTCAACAGCCAGTCTGCTGAAGACACCTACAACGCCCTAAACAAATACGCCATCAATTTAAATGAGCGCGCACGTTCAGGCAAATTGGATCCAGTTATCGGCCGTGATGAAGAAATCAGACGGGTACTGCAAATCCTAAGCCGGCGTACCAAAAACAATCCCATCCTGATTGGAGAACCCGGGACGGGAAAAACAGCCATTGCCGAAGGTCTGGCTCACCGTATCATCCGTGGTGATGTACCGGATAATCTGAAAAGCAAACAATTATTTTCTCTGGATATGGGTGCATTGGTGGCCGGAGCCAAATACAAAGGCGAATTTGAGGAACGTTTGAAATCGGTCATCAATGAAGTGATTCAGTCTGAAGGTGAAATCATCCTTTTCATCGATGAAATTCACACCTTGGTTGGAGCAGGCGGGGGCGAAGGAGCCATGGATGCAGCCAACATCCTCAAGCCAGCGTTGGCTAAAGGCGAACTCCGAGCCATCGGTGCAACCACGCTCAACGAATATCAAAAATATTTCGAAAAGGATAAAGCTCTGGAACGTCGTTTCCAGATTGTTCAGGTCAACGAACCGGACGAAGCCAGCACTATTTCCATCCTGCGTGGTCTGAAAGAACGTTATGAAAACCACCACAAGGTCAGAATTAAGGATGATGCCCTAATTGCCGCCGTAGAACTTTCAAGCCGGTACATCACCGACCGTTTTCTCCCGGACAAGGCCATCGACCTGATGGATGAAGCAGCAGCCAAACTGAGAATGGAAATTGATTCCGTTCCTGAAGAGCTTGATATCATCGAACGGAATATCATGCAGCTGGAGATCGAGCGTGAAGCCATCAAACGCGAAAACGACCAAACTAAGTTGTCTCAGCTCAATCAAGAAATAGCCAACCAAAAGGAAGAAAGCAGCAAGATCAAAGCAAAATGGAGTTCCGAAAAAGAACAAATCAACAAAATCCAGCAAGGCAAGATTGACCTGGAAAACTTGAAATATGAAGCCGAAAGAGCCGAAAGAGAAGGCGATTACGGTAAAGTGGCCGAAATCCGCTACGGAAAGATGAAAGAAACCCAGGCAACCATTGACAGCACCAAGGAGAAGCTGCATCAGATGCAGGGAGATAGCCCAATCATCAAGGAAGAAGTGGATGTCCAAGATATTGCAGACATCGTTTCCCGTTGGACAGGAATACCTGTCAACAAGATGATGCAGAGCGAAAAAGACAAGCTGCTCCACCTGGAAGAAGAATTGCATAAACGGGTCATCGGACAGGAAGAAGCCATTGCCGCCGTTTCTGATGCTGTGCGCCGAAGCCGGGCGGGTCTGAACGACCCCAAACGCCCCATCGGATCCTTTATTTTCCTTGGAACGACAGGTGTCGGGAAAACAGAATTGGCCAAAGCATTGGCAGATTATCTATTTGACGATGAAAACAAAATGACCAGAATCGACATGTCTGAATATCAGGAAAAATTTTCCGTTACCCGACTGATTGGTTCTCCTCCGGGATACATAGGTTACGACGAAGGTGGTCAGTTGACGGAAGCCATCAGGCATAAACCCTACTCTGTCGTCCTGTTTGACGAAATCGAAAAAGCACACCCGGATGTTTTTAACGTGCTCTTGCAGGTTTTAGACGACGGCAGGCTGACAGACAACAAAGGCAGGGTGGTCAATTTCAAGAACACCATCATTATCATGACCTCCAATATCGGTTCGTCGTTGATCAGGGATAGTTTTGCAAAGATGACAAATGCCAATCGGGATGAAGTCATGGAATCGACCAGAAAATCCTTTTTCGAATTACTGAAACAAACCATCCGGCCGGAATTCCTGAACCGTATTGATGAATTGATCATGTTTACACCGCTAAGCCAGTCTGAAATCAGACAGGTTGTAAATCTGCAACTGAACGGCATCACCAGGCAACTGGAAGAAAGCGGTATCAAGCTGGAAGTAACAGACAAGGCCCTCGACTGGATTGCAAAAATCGGATACGATCCTCAATACGGTGCAAGACCCATCAAGCGTGTATTACAACGTAATTTGCTCAATGAGTTATCCAAGCGTCTGATTGCACAAGACGTCAACCGATCGGTACCGATCGTGGTGGATGAAGTTAAAGACGCTTTGGTTTTTAGAAACTAATTTTCATTTTAGCATATCATCAAGGAGGGTGTATCATAAGTCTGGTACACCCTCTTTGTATTCGTACTCCAAAAAAACTTATGAGACAACCTGCTTTTCATCATAATATCCTTCAAAAATGCAGGCTGGAAGTTATTCGAGCCATACCATTTCCCATCAAATAATTAGCCCAGAATTAAATAGTAGTGGCTCAGAGAATATGGAGTAAAGGATTTAATCAGAGTAATATCTTAATATTATAAGATTATATTAAGTTTATACAAGATTTCATATAGATATAGAATTTTTTGCATCATATATCTTTGGATTTTTTATGCGATAGATTATACTCTATAACGCTATTTTACTAAATATTTTAAAAGAATTTTTTATTAAGCTATCTCTTACGGAGCAGAACAGTTTAATATTATTTTGCAGGCTTAGCCTGCTAATAGCTCTTTGAAATGTTATAACATCAATCAAACAAATTGAAATTTTCGCTATTAGTCCCTTCCTCTTTTTAACTCTTATCAGCTATTTATCTTTAACAGCCGCTGTTTTAGACTCGTGCAACACAGCAACAACCTATTCTGAATTTTGCATTTATATTTTATTTTTTTAAGTGTTTTTTTATTTTATTATTAACTAATTAAAAATTTTTATGATGAAAATTTTCTTTAAAAATCAAGAAGGACCATCATTAAAGCTCTTTAATTCAGCAAAAATGCTGATTACCGGAGTTATCTTTATGTTGGTTTCCATGTTCGCCGGAGCGGCAACTTATTATGTTTCCACAACAGGGAAGGATACCAACAACGGTACACAAGAATCGCCGTGGTCAATAACACATGCATTTTCCACTGCCGCAGCAGGAGATATCGTGAACATTAAAGGCGGCAACTACGGCCATTTACATCTTGTCGTAGCAAAAAGCGGTATCTCCGGATCGCCAATCACGTTTCAAGCACAGGCCGGTACCGGCACGCCAACACTCAATGGAGTTGACTGGCTCGAAAAAGGGATTTCTGCATCAGGAAAATCATATATAACCTTAAAAGGTCTGCGGGTAAAAAACTACCGATACGGCATTTATTTCAGTAATGGAAGTCACCATACCACGTTTGACGGGTGTGTGGCAGACTCATGTTGCAATACAGATTATGTTTATAATGGATGGGATGGCACCGGCATCACACTGCAAAACAGCAATTATGGAACAATAATAAACTGCTCGACAATTGATAACGGTGGATATAACATTCACATGGATCATGTGAATTACTGCACCCTTCAAAACTGTACGGCCAAGTGCAAGCAGACAGCAAACAACAAGTTCATGACCGATTATTATATTATCGTGTCTTGGAGTAGCAATAACACGATAGAAGACTGTTTGGCAGAAGATATAAACGGATCATTCAAAGGAAACCATGGCATCATTTTCAAAGACACACAAAGTGATACGGGAACGCATAGTGCTAACAACCTGGTTACAGGCTGTATTTCGAAGAAATTCGAAGAGTGTTTTGGTTTTGCACATGGGGCGCACAACAACACCGTCGAAAACTGCAACGCTGACAATACCGGTAAAAATTCATCTTTCAACTTCTGTCTTCAAGCTCGAGATGGTGCATCCTATAACACCTTCAGAAATGTTAAGGCAATAGGCAAAAGTGGATGTGGGGTAGCTTCAGCATACGATGGATCAGAAACATGGGGTCAGACACAGACTGGGAACACTTTCGAAAACTGTAGTTTTACGGGTGTGGGCAGTACAGGTATGGCAGTTTTCCTACGTAATGCCGTCAGCACAACAATCAAGAACTGCAATATTGTCAATGTGGGTGCTCTTTTCCGTTTCAGCAAGAGTAACGCTGGATCGGATTTAAACTCAGGAACCGTTCTGAGAAACTGTATCCTTTCAGGTATCACAAACCAGTATGAAACCTCAAATCGAACCGCTGCATGGGCAAATAATCTCTCGTCAGAGACCGGATACAGTGACATGGGGAATGTTGCAACCTCCTATACTGATTTTTATGCTGGTTTTACAGCACTTACAGGAACCGGGAATGTATCCTCAAATCCATTATTTGCCAGCACAACCGATTTCCATCTCCAATCGCAATACGGAAGGTGGAATGGAACGACATGGGTTACTGATAATGCAACAAGCCCTTGTATCAATACAGGTAGTACTTCCGATTCTTATGCCAATGAACCGGTTGAAACCGGAGGTGCCGGACGTATCGACATGGGAATGTATGGTAATACAGCAGAAGCCTCCAAAAAATATCCTACCGGAAACCAAACTCCTTTAGCAGTCATTGATAACATTACTCCAAGTCCCGCAACACAAGGCTCTGCTGTTTCCTTCACAGGTACAGGCACCGATGCTGACGGAACGATCGCCGCTTACGAATGGAGTTCAAGCATCAATGGTATTTTCAATACATTGCAAGATCCAAGTTATTCGGGGTTGAGTGTAGGAACACACACCATCTCTTTCAGAGTACAAGACAATTCCGGTAGTTGGTCAACTTATGCTACGAGAACACTTGTTGTTAATGCTGCAGTTTCATATCCAGATTTGGTAGGTTACTGGCCATTGGATGAAAGTACAGGAGCAACTGCTTACGACTCTACTTCATGTGCTAATAATGGCACCATATATGGAGCAACACATGTTGCAGGCAAAAAGAACATGGGCTTAAATTTCACTACAGCTACAACAAACGATGTAGAAATACCAAGTTCTGCCAGTTTAAATGCAATAACAAGTGCCATTACTCTTTCCGCATGGGTAAATGCTGATACCAACACAGCCAATTCCAACATCATAGAAAGATGGATTTATGGGACAGGCATCTATCAAAGAGCTTATACTTTGTATGTCGGTACCAATGGAACAATTTCGTTTGGTTTAAGTAACGATGGAACATCCACTAATGCAAAATGGATAACTACGACAGAAACCATAAGTAGAAATCAATGGACTCATATCGCTGCAACGTTCGATGGAACAACGATGAAAATATATATTAACGGAACTTTTAGTAAAAGTTTAGTTCCCGGATTTTCAACCATATTTGTTCCAACAGGAAATGTTCATATCGGAAATTGGCAAACAACCGCCACCACTTGGGAAAATCCATTTAAGGGCTCATTAGATGAAGTGAGATTGTATAAGAAAGCTTTAAGTGCCTCTGAAATCTTTGGCCTTTATAACAATCCGGCAAATCTTGTTGCTGACTTGAAATTTAATGAAAATGCAGGTACCATTGCTACTGATAATTCAGGAAACGTGAATACCGGAACATTAACAAACTCGCCAACTTGGACAACCGGTAAAATAGGCAGTGCGTTGAATTTCACTAATAACTATGTCAACCTTCCAAGCTCAACTAGTTTGAATACTATCACAAGTGCCATTACCCTTTCCACTTGGATAAAAGCAAGTGCCAATACAGCCAATTCTACAATCATTGGAAGATGGCTTTACGGAACAGGTGTCAATCAAAGATCCTTTATCTTATATGTCGGCAGCACTGGGACACTTTCTTTTGGTTTAAGTAATGATGGGACATCCACCAACGCAAAATGGCTGACTACAACAGCCACCATCACCAGAGATGTATGGACCTATGTTACCGCTACATTCGACGGAACAACGATGAAAATCTACATAAACGGTTCTTTAAGTACAAGTGACGTTACCGGATTCTCAACCATATTTGTTCCGACAGGAAATGTTCAAATCGGAAAATGGCAAACAACCGCCACCACTTGGGAGCTTCCGTTTATAGGTGCCATAGACGAAGTAAAGGTTTATAACAAGGCTTTATCTTTAAGCGAAATTCAAGCACTGTATGGTTTAACCAGATCAGCCGTTTTTGTTGACGACAGTCAAGATAAACCCGTAAATAAACCAAGCATATCTACAAAATGCTATCCAAATCCGTTCTCTTCAGAAATAACCATTAGTTATAATGTTCCGGAAGAAGGAAAAGTAAGAATAGATATATACAATTCTATTGGACAATTAGTCAGTAAGGTTGTTGATGAAAATCTAACGGCCGGAGAATACAGTACTGTTTGGAATATTGAAAGCAGCAATGCTGGAGAATTAGCAAATGGACTATATATCTGTAAACTTATCATCAATGGAAAAGCAACAGCATCCAAAATAATGTTGGTGAAATAAAAATCAACCACCTCAACGCGCGTTGAGGTGACATCAACCCAAAATGGATTAAGAGGAGTGAATAACAATATTCACTCCTCTTTTTTTAAATAAGAATTCCTTGCAGTTAAAAAATTAAATTTTTACTTTTAATTTTCTTAATAGAAGCTCATTTACACAACAGCCTGTTCTACATTGGTTTTATTATTTTAAAATTTTTTATTAACAAATAGTTATTACTATTGTTATGATGAGAAAAATTGCAATGAATCTATGTTAATATTATTGAATTCAGCTAAAGTGCTGATTACTGGAGTTGTTTTTATATTGGTTTCCATGTCTGCCGAAGCGGCAACTTATTATGTAGCTCCTGCAAGTGGTACTGTTCCAGTGGGGAATGACTCGAATACCGGTACATCAGCATCGTCACCGTGGACAATTACTAAAGGGTTCTCCGCAGCCTTAGCGGGAGATGTGGTGAACATTAAAGGAGGCGACTATGGTCACGTGCACGTAACTGTGGCCAATAGTGGTACTATATCTGCACCTATCATATTTCAGGGTTACAGTGGTACGCCAGTACTCGATGGTGTCGACTGGCTCGGAGATGGAATCTACATGACCGGTAAATCGTACATAACCCTGAAAGGACTTAAAGTAAAGAATTACAACACCGGCGTTATCCTCGACAGGAACTGCGATTACAATACTATAGACAATGTCGTTGCGGACTCATGTACAAACATTGACTACGTCAATAAAGGCTACGATGGCTACGGCATACAACTGAAATACTCCGATTACTGCGTGGTCAAAAACTGCTCGGCGACAGACAACGGGGGAAATAACATCCAATTGTTCAAGTCGAACTACTGCACCGTTCAAAATTGTCAGGCGTATTCAAAACAGTCGGCAGACAACAAGTTCGCCACCGATTATTACATCGTAATAGGGTGGAGCAGCAACAATACTGTTCGAGATTGTTATGTAGAGGGTATCGTTGGATGGGGCAAGGGTGACCACGGCTTCGTCATCAAAGACCAAACGGACGTAACTGGAACCCATAGCACCAACAATCTGTTTGTCAACTGCACAGCAAAGAAATTTTCGGAGTGCTTTTGTCTTTCTCATGAGTCAAACAATAATGTTGTTGATAGTTGTACTGCAGACAATACAGGCAAAGCTGGGGGCTTCAATACCGCTTTGATGATAAGGGATGGTGCCGATAATAACACATTCAAAAATTGCACCGCGATCGGTGTTACACAAGTTGTAGCCGTATACGATGGATCTGTTGAAGGGGGCTCCGGTCAGACTCAGACCGGAAACAATTTCACCAACTGTACTTTCAAGACCGGGGTAATTGGTGCATTTTTACGGAGTTCAATCAACACAACATTCAAAAATTGCAATTTTGTTAACATTGAAAATCTATTCCGATTCAGTGTAACTAGTCTAGGGGGAGTAGACGACAACTCCGGAACCGTTCTTCGAAACTGCATACTTTCTAGTGTTACAAAACCTTATGAAACCGTCTCCCGGAGCAATGGGTGGGGACTTTGGACAGGTTCGACCTATTCCAATGAGGCAGGATACAATGATATGGCAAATGTTTCTACTACCTACACAGACTTTTTCAACGGTTTCGCGGCACTTTCGGGAATAGGTAATATTTCCTCAAATCCATATTTTGCCAGTACAACCGACTACCATCTCAAATCACTTTACGGAAGATGGAATGGGACAACATGGGTTAATGATGACGTAACAAGTCCATGTATAAATACAGGTAATACTTCCGACTCTTATGACAATGAGCCCATTGAAACCGGGGGTGTCGGACGTATCGACATGGGAAGATATGGAAACACCACGGAAGCCTCCAAAAAATATACAACTGGCAATCAAGCCCCTATAGCCGTAATTGATAACATTACTCCAAATCCTGTGGTGCAAAACAACACAGTTTCCTTCACAGGCACAGGTACCGATGCTGACGGAACTATAGCCGCTTACGAGTGGAGTTCAAGCATAAATGGTATTTTCAGCACATCCGAAGACCCAAGCTATTCGGCACTAAGTGTAGGGACACACACAATATCTTTCAGAGTTCAAGACAATGTAGGTGATTGGTCAACAGCTACTACAGAAACGCTTGTTATTAATGGTAATCAGGCAAGTATTATTGCTGACTGGGGATTTAACGAAAATGAAGGTGCTGTTGCCTATGATAATTCAATAAACGCAAATACGGGCACATTAACAAACTCGCCAACTCGGGTATCCGGTAAATTAGGCAACGCATTAAAATTCACTGATAATTATATCAATATTCCGAGCTCAACAAGTTTGAATACTATAACAAGTGGAATTACTCTTTGCGCTTGGATAAAAGCAAGTGCTAATACAGCAAGATCTACAGTCATAGAAAGATGGCTTTATGGAACAGGAGTAAACCAAAGATCTTTTAACTTATATGTTGACGCCACGGGAACTATTGCTTTTGGTTTAAGTAATAATGGGACGGCATCAAAATGGCTATCAACAACAGATACTATAACCAGAGATGTATGGACTTATATCACTGCCACGTTTGACGGAACAACGATGAAAATCTACCTGAACGGAGCTTTAAATACAAGTGTAGCTGCCGGATTTTCAACCATATTTGTTCCAACAGGGGATATTCATATCGGAAACTGGCAAACTACTGCCACCACTTGGGAGCTTCCATTTAAAGGGGCTATTGATGAAGTGAAAATTTACGATAATGCATTATCTATGAGCGAGATACAAACCTTATACAGTTTAACTGAATCATTAGATTCTATTGATATAGATCCAAACAAATGTAGTATTAAATGTTATCCAAACCCATTTTCTTCCGAAATTACTATATGTTACAATGTTCCAAAAGACGGAAAAGTAAAAGTGGAAATTTATAATTCTAATGGACAATTCATTAGTAGTGTCGTTGATGAGAATCAAACTGCCGGAGAATACAGTACTGTTTGGAATATTGAAAGCAACAATGCCGGAGAATTAGCAAATGGATTATATTTTTGTAAAATAGTTATCAATGGGAATACAACAACATCCAAAATAATGTTGTTGAAATAAAAATCAACCACTTCAACGCAAGCTGAGAAGGTATCAACCCGAAAGGGATTAAAAAGAGGGTGTCTTGGACTTTTAAGACACCCTCTTCATTTTTTAACGATTCAAGAACTAAGACCTCATCAAAATTAATGACATAAAAAAGCTAAATATTACATATTCTCCTGAGGCCGTGCACTCTCAGAACGTTTATTCGGACTACCTTGTCCGTCACGACGTGAACCACGCTCTTTATTTCCTTTCAAGAATTCATCGTATTTTGCCTTTTGGTCATTTGTCAAAAGGACCTTAATCTCCGTTGTTTTGGCATCTCTGTCAACCTGTATGTCTTTTCTCATCGCTTCACGATCCATATTTCCAGATTGATTCTTACGCCTTTCTGCCATACTCACTGAATCCTTTAGAGCATACTTCAAATTGATTTTCTGAATCTTGGCTGATTGTTTCTCATCAAGGTTTAAAACCTTGGTCATCATCACAGATTGTTTTTGCGCACGTTCATTCACAGAAAGCATGGCATGAGGTGCTTGTATAGATCTGGAGTTCTTTTGGCAACACTGCGAACCTATTTGCTGGCAAGTAATTGCTTCTTTACCCTGCATAAGCGAACCAGGGACTTGCATTCTCTGACATTGCTGTCCCACTTTTCCTTGTCTTGTGTTCCTTTTCATTTGATCCAGCTTCGGATATTGTTCTCCGCAAGATTGCTTTTGCATCTTCTTATTTTTACCTGGAGTGGCAAAAATGGCTTGGTCAGCTCTCATCAATTTCATATTTTCCATTTTTTCCAGCTGTTCCTTGTTCAATAGAGATTTGAAAGATTTCATCCTTTCAATGCTTATTTTTTCCCTTTGCTTACGAAAATCTGCTGTAGCAATGGAATCCTTTTGATGAAAATCTTTTTTGATTTTCATCAGTTCGACTTGTTGTTCGCTGCTCAAACTCAGTTGAGCCACAATTGGATTACCTTGTCTTTGTCCCGGTGCACCCAATCCATTTCCATTTCTTTGTTCTGCAAAAGTGGTTGAACCTGCAATCAAAAGAACAAAAACCAATACATTTTTAATTGTTTTCATTGTTAAATCATTTTTTAATGTGGATAACTATATTTGTCCGTTTCTTTTTACAAGGTTTAGAACAAAAAAGAAGTCAACAGTTTAATCACCAACGAGAAAAAAACACATATTTAACAAAATATTTATATTTTTCCACCAAAAAAATCTTTTACAGAAGAAATAAAGGCGTTCACCGAGAAGAAATAAAGGCTACAAAGAAAGTCTGTTCTTATATTTTATTTCAACCCGCACAATAAAGTTTTTACTGCGTCAGATACCGATTCCTCCTGACGGAGACACTCCATAAAACGACTTCCGATAATCGCTCCTGAGGCATTTTCAAAAGCAGCATCCAAGGTGGCTTTGTTTGAAATGCCAAAACCTATCAGACGAGGATTTTTCAATCCCATACCGTTAATTTTACGGAAATAGGCTTGCTTCATTTCATCAAAACTCTTTTGCGCACCAGTGGTAGAGGCAGACGAAACCATATAAATGAAACTACTGGTATTGTCGTCAATTTTTCGGATGCGTTCATCTGAGGTTTCAGGTGTAATCAGAAGAACCATCGCCAAACCATACTTATCCATCATCGGTTTATATTCACAAAGGTAGTCATCCATGGGCAGATCCGGCAAAATTACACCATCCACACCAACCTCTTTACATGCTTTACAGAAAGCTTCCAGTCCAAATTGCATTACCACGTTCAGATACCCCATCAAAATCACAGGGATATGGATTTCAGGACGCATATCCCAGAGCTGGTCAAAAAGATTGTGTAAAGTCATACCATTTTTAAGGGCTATATTTCCACTGGCCTGAATGACCGGGCCATCAGCCATTGGATCAGAAAACGGTATACCAATTTCCACCATATCCACACCCTGAGCCTGAAGCTCGCGCAACACCAGCAAAGTGTCTTTTAGATTGGGATAACCTGCCGTAAAATATATAGATAAGATTTTTGAATCCTTTTCCTGGAAAAGTTTGTTTATTCTATTTTGCATATTGATTTTCATTATTTTTCCATTAACTGATTTATAAAACATTTAAGAAGTCCAACCTCTTTTACTGCAGGTTCAATTTCAAAACGGCTGTTCAAATCGATGCCTAAAAGCAAGGGGTGATAAAATGCCTTGACTTTTTCTGCATCATCCACCCCGATACCACCGCTCAAAAAGAAGGGTTTTGTACCGGAATAGTCTTTCAACAAATCCCAGTCGAAATGTCGGCCTGAGCCTCCAGAAAGAGCGGTTTTAGTATCGAACAGGAAATAATCACAACAATTTTCGTAAACTGCTGTCTTTTTCAAATCCGAAGAGTCGGCCACACTAAAAGCTTTTATCACTTGAAGGCCTTTCGTCCTTAAAACCTCACAAGTCTGCGGGGTTTCATCTCCGTGCAACTGAACGTGTGTAAAGCCATACCATGTACATGTCTGAATCATGGTTTCCATGGAAGCATTCACAAAAACGGCCACTGGCTCAATTCCCTGGCTTTTAACTAAGGAAATGATATTATACTCCAGGTCACCCACAAAGCGAGATGATTCCGGATAAAAGATAAAGCCCATATAGTCTGGTTTCAGGGCTATCACTTTAGAGACGTTGACACTTTCCCGCATGCCACAGATTTTCAGTTTCATCTTCCAATTAATCATAAGGTCATTTCTCGGATAAATTCTTTCAGGGCCTCTCCAGGCTGATTATTTTTCATAAAAGTCTCCCCCATCAGGAAACCCTGATATCCAACCTTCCGAAGAGCTTTGATCGTTGAAGGTTCGCTCAATCCACTCTCTGAAATTCGTAGAATGTTTGAAGGAATCATAGAAGCCAAGTCAAAAGAAGTTTGCACATCCGTTTTGAATACTTTAAGATTCCGGTTATTGACACCTACTATATCCGTATAACGGCTGATGTAATCCAATTCTTTTTCGGTATGTACTTCCAGCAAGACTTCCATACCCAAGTCATGCGCCAGTTCACCCAAGTCATAAGCTTCATCCAAGGTCAACGAAGCAGCTATCAGTAAAATGACATCGGCTCCCAGTATCTTGGATTCATACACCTGATAGGAATCAATCATGAAATCCTTCCTCAAGACCGGACAATTCAACACTGCTCTGCCTTCTTTAAAATCTCCAATAGTACCACCGAAATACTCATAATCGGTCAAAATGGAGACGCCTGTACATCCTGCATCTTGATAAGCCTGAACCACAGGAACTACTTTTGCATCCATATAAATGGATCCCTTGGAAGGTGATTTTCGTTTAAACTCTGAAATGATGCCTGTCGAAGAATCGGACAGAGCCTGTTTCAAAGATCTTCCAGGTTTCAGACCTTGACTCATTTTTCGGATGTGCTCCATGGGT
>JALNXZ010000011.1 GCA_023230125.1 Bacteroidales bacterium
CATCTGTCATCGAATCATTAATCACCGGGTGTGAATACCAAGATTGCTTATTTTTATCATACCAAAGTTGCTCATCAGGCAATAACCGATTCTTTTTAGCATATTCTGCAATATAATAAGAAGTCTCATAGGCAGTTCTATCAACAAACATTTCCGAACCAAAAGGCCATGGGTCATCATAGATTGAATATTTTACCTTCTTTTCCCATTCACGCAGCAGGTTTGAAGCTTCTTCTATTTTTCCGTTCTGTTCAAGTGCTTGTATAATATCAACAATGTACCGGTCATGAAAGTTCCCTTGCTTGTAAGCCCAATCGCACCATCCATGAAAACTCCATTTTTCACCCATTTTAATGTTGTAGGGAACTTCAAAAAATGCCATTGCTGTTCTGTATGCCCTTTCTAAATAACCCTTCATGTCTAAGTATTTAACCATATCAGGATAATCCCGTGCGATCTTATACAGATTAAAATACAATGCGAGATGTGTCGTATAATCAAAAGTCCTCCACATTCTCTCTTTTCCACAGCCACCTGAATTATAAAAACCTGCTCTTCCGGAACGGTTCTCATACCAATTCTCAGAACCATAAATTCCATATGGATATGGATATTCTTTATCTGTTCGTTGCAATTTGCCCCATACAAATTCTTTTTCATAATATTCAAGAGCGGCTATTTCTTTTTCGTTTGGATATATGACATTTTTTTCGCTTACATATAAAGCTTTACCATTGGACGGATCATCTGACCCTCCAACGACAAAATCTGGTAATGGGCCTTTGCTATCAGGATTTAGCAATATGCTGTTCTTCATATCCCAAACGCCGAAAAGTCCATCATACCACTTTGAAGTATCTCTGATCTGTTGATGTGAAACTATGAAAGAAGCTCTTTTTTTAATCAATGTCTCTAAAGGTTCTGTTATAAAAAATTCCAGATAAGCTTTTTTATTTTTTCCATATATCAATGTAATCTGATTTTCACCGAGTTTCTTAAAACTAAAATGATATATATTATATCCATCTCTATGACCTTTCATTTTAGTTATTGAGGTTTTGTCGGGATATTCAGCAATAACTTTGTCTATTTTGTTCTTGATCCTGATCGCACATAATGACTCTATATTTTCAGGCAATGTCATTCCTGGAACAACACGTACATCGATTCCACCCTCATTAAAGATTGCTTGCCTAACTTGATCTGTTTTTTGAACAAGTTGAAATTTAAAACCATATGTTTTACTTGCTCCCGAAGCTAAATCCAGTTGAGAACTAGGCATTCTCCATGTTTCATTTACCCTATCTACTGAAGTTGAAGAATGAATATAATAATCGTTATTGTCGCTAAATGTGAAATATTCCAGTGATGTACCATCTATGGGTGTAGCGAGTAATATCTCGCCTTCTCCACTATAAGGAATCCAATACAGAAATGAAGCATCTCCGTTAACAGAATAATGTAGTGAGAGGTTGTCCTTTGCCTGTTTTTTTGTATCCATTACCCCAATAGGTATTGGGAAAAATAAATCCTGAATATTAATGCTATGATTTCCTTTATTGTGAATCTCAAAAGTCCAGAATAGTGAACCATTCTTAATTTTGAATTGTTCCTTAAGCACTACATTTTCAGGAAGACGAAACAATAATTGAATATCATCATTTCTCTGAACAATTACCTCGGGTTTATAATTATTTGAATTTACAATTTTATTTGAATACTTTAATTTCAGTTCCCCTATAAATTTTCCTTCGTCGATGTAATTTCTTTCATTTAGAGTTCCTTTCCAAATCATATTACTTATTCCTAAATGGTTACCTGCAAGTTTCATACCTACTGGATAAACTTTTTCAGCAGCAGTTATTGAGGTACATATAGAAAATGGTATAAAAACAATATAAATAAATATTATCCGAAAATGGACTATTGAAAATAATTCATTTCTCGTTTTCTTAGATATTAACTCCATAAATATTTTTTATTAGTAATACTACACTCTGTGTATTGGTTGAACTATATGACAGAACGGATATCCCGACATTAATTATTCAATTTTTATTCTGCCAGAGAATTGCACACCTCTTTATTAATCCTTTTAACACGATCTTCGTCAATTTTAATGACTTTTCTGTCATAAGTCATCAAGCCATTAACCTCCACTTCAACGTCTGTGATTTGAGTATATATTGCAGCAGAAAAACCAGCTTTAATCATTTTTTTTAGCATTTGTGCATATTTGATATATTCATCTGTAACCTCTTTTGAATTTTTAAATTGTATATAGCCCCAATTCTTTTCGGGTCGCCACAAATGACTTTCAACAGGCAACCCAATTCCGCCATATTCACCAATTACATTTACTCTTTCAGTATCATATAAATACATATCAGGACCAGGATAATTATGCAAATCCAGTATATCTCCTGCCTTAAAAAAGTTCCCGCCACTTGCCGAATTTACTAACCTGGAAGGATCATAAGATTTGGTCCAGTCACAAATATCCACGGTTTTAAACTGACCCCATCCTTCATTAAAAGGCACCCAAACAATAATAGATGGATAAGAATATAAATTATCAATGATTTCTCTCCATTCCTTACGATAATTACTTTCGGATTCGGCAGTTCTTAACATTTCATTACCAACAAAAAACTGATGATTCTGCCAGGACTGAATTTTGTCTCCGCTTGGCATATCCTGCCAAACTAAAATACCTAAACGGTCACAATATGTATACCAACGGGCAGGCTCGACTTTCACATGTTTACGAATCATGTTAAAACCAAATTCCTTTGTCTTTTTAATATCATAAAGCAATGCTTCATCGGTTGGTGCTGTATATAACCCATCGGGCCACCATCCTTGATCAAGTGTCCCAAACTGAAAATAATCTTTATTATTCAATTGCATACGGATTATACCATTTACGTCTTTTTTTACAGATACTTTCCTCATAGCAGAGTAGCTCTTGACATGATCTACAATCTTTCCATTGCTGATTAAATCAATATTTATATCGTATAAAAAGGGAGATTCCGGAGTCCATAGTTTGGCATTAGGAATTGCTAGCTCCAGTTCTTGCCCAACTGAACCTTTTTCTGTAGATATAACATTACTTCCTTCTGATACTTTTACAATAATCATATCTGAACAGGTTGAATTCTTGCAATTTACATTAATAAAAAGCCGGCAATTTTCAATATCGGAATAGTTTTTTATACCAGAGATATGCTTTTTATTCACCGGTTCAATCCATACAGTCTGCCATATACCAGTTACTGAAGTATACCATATTCCTTCTGGTTTAGCAACTTGTTTTCCTCTTGGCTGAAAACCACTATCTGTTCCATCAAAGACTTTTACAACAAGCTTTTGTTTTCCGGGTTTAATAAAAGGCGTTATGTCGAAGCTGAAAGGTGTGTAACCACCTGTATGCGTTCCGATTTTTACATCATTTATAAATACTTCTGCCTTCCAATCTACAGCACCAAAGTTTAATAGAATATCTTTATCTTTCCATTTTGACGGGATTGAAAAAGTTCTTTCATACCAAAGTTCATGCTTTTCATCAACGCTTTTCTGAACGCCGGAAAGGCTTGATTCAATAGCAAAAGGCACCAATATTTTTCCATCAAATTGAACAGGTTCATTTCCCCCGACGGGCAATATGGCATAAAACCATAATCCATTAAGATTTAACCAATCACAGCGTTCCATTATTGGTCGAGGATATTCTGATAGTATATTTTTTGGATCCAAAGAATCAGTCCACTTAGTTTTAATTTTATCTCCTGCAGGCTTCCATTGGGCAAAGGCACAAGTTGACAGGAATATAATTACCAAGATTGATATAGTTTTTTTAATATTCATTTTTTTATGCATTATTATAAATTTGATTGTATTATGTATAAAATATATCATTAAATAAAACATTGCTGCCAAATTAACATATATTGACAGCCATGTTTTAGACTCCGGATATATAGGTAGTCACCTAAATGAAACTACTTGTCAAACAATATAGGAATTGATTCTTATTACTTTTTAGTAACACAATTTGGTATCAACCTGATTCCCTTTATCTTACGAGGTATCCATACTTGCATCTCACCCTCTTCTCGATTTGCCCATGAATAGTATGGAATTGCAGTTATCTCTTTAATCGTTGTAAAAACCGATTCCCCGTCAGATGATTTATCTATAACCGGAACTTTCGATTTAATTGTCATGATACCACCCAATAATGAGGTATTGAATAAGGCTGAAACATCAGCACTATCAGGAAAAATAATATTTGAAACTTTTCCATAATTGTCCGAATGTTCAAAGCAATAAACCAATGGGCCACGTTGAAGGGCTACTCTGCCTTTATCGTCTTGTATACTATCGTTGGCAATTACTCTTTCAATATTCATTGGTAGTTGTAATATTATTTCATCATCTTTTTTCCATTCCCGATCAATTATGGCATAACCTTTATCGACAGTAAATGTCACATCTTTATTATTTAAAGATATTTTAACAGTTGATTTACCAGGGTTTAAATATGTATAAGCATTTCCTTGTACTGGCATATTTGTTGCCCATCCAGGTATCCTTATAAATAATTTCTTTTTTATTTTTTTATCTGGTGAAATCTTTATGGTTATCTTTCCATCCCAGGGATAGTTCCCTTGTTGTGATAAAAGAATTGAATTTTTTCCCAATGGAATGGTAGTATTGCTGCCAATAAATAAATTAATGTAAAATCCATCCGAAGATGTTGCATATATGTAATTACCTATTGAACTAACCAATCTTGCAATATTTGATGGGCAACAAGCGCAACCGAACCATTCGCTTCTTGAATAGTTTCCATCAGAAGCCAAAGGATTACCGTAGAAAAATCGATCTCCACTCAACGATAATCCGGCCAATGCTCCGTTATATAAGCTTCTTTCTAAAATATCCACATACTTACCTTCACCTGTCATTAAGTTCATTCTTTGATTCCAAAAGATCATTCCAACAGAAGCACATGTTTCACAATAAGCACTTTCGTTGGGCAAATCATAATCTTTGGAAAATCCTTCGTTTTCTCCTGAAGAGCCGATGCCTCCTGTAATATACATATTCTTACCTACTAAATTATCCCAAATGCTAAATAGAGAGGGTAAATATTTTGTCTCTTTTGTTGCGGCGGCCACATCTGCAGCACCGCTATATAAATACATTGCACGTACGGCATGTCCCTCGACTTTTTTCTGATTCACAAATGGAATATCATTCTGATCATATTTTGGGTTTCTTTTTGTACCTAAATAATAGCCTTGACCACGTTGTTCAATAAACCACTCCGCCAGATCTAAATATCTTTTTTCATTTGTTGCATGATATAATTTTACCAGTGCCAATTCTATTTCTTCATGGCCTGATATCCAATGACGATTAGATTGTCTAAAAGTTGAATCAATATGGTTAACCATACGAATTCCTACATCCATCAATTTTCTTTTTCCGGTCGTATTATAATATGCAATGCCTGCTTCTAATAAATGTCCTGTGCAATATGTCTCATGTTTATCCATATCAGTCCATCTGTTTTCCAAACCAGTCAAAGTAAAGTATGTATTTATATAACCATCAGGTTGCTGAGCTGCTGCAATTTTATCAATCCATTCATCGGCTTTTTTTTCCATTTCTACATCTGGATGGTTCTTTAATGAATATGCAATAGCTTCGAGTGCTTTATAGACATCAGAATCATCAAAAAAGATACCTTCATGTTTGCCTTTTTTTGACGCAACATTCTCGAAGTTGCGAATGCGACCAGTTTTGTTTTCAGTGTAGTTTATACATGCGTTAAGTGTCACAGTAGCTACCGTATTTATTTTCGAAGTCCAAAATTTATCATTGATTGTTACTTTAGAAAAATTAACGGGTGAAATTTGAGCCATTGATTGTTGAGCAGATATAAACAAGATCAGAAAACTTATGCGAAATAGTAAATTATTAGTATTATCCATATTATTAATATATTCAAATCAGACCTAAAATGAGTAAAATGAGTCTATTATTTAATAGACTCATTTTACATCTTACATCTAGTTAATTACCAACATTAATTGTTATCTCTGATTTTGATCTCTTGGTGTCATAGTCATCCAGAGAATTACCCCTTGATTTAGAATAATCAATATCTTCGACATTCTTTCTTCCGACTGTAGTACCTACGGCTGTTATTGTAAAACTTCCGCTTTTTGTATACACGTACTTATAAACTTTTTGGATTCCTGTCATAGAATAGGTTGATCCTAAACTTACTCCTGTATTCCATGGCTCATATTCATTAGTCCCGACCTCAAGATATGATAAGTAAACATCTCCCTGAAATCCTTCATACTTATTATAATCATTCTCATTTACAGGTAATCCAGTTGAAGGATCAAGTTGTGCACTATACGATTCCAGTGTGCCATCTCCATCCAGGTCATAGTTATAATTTCCCAGATCCAATGTTGAGCGTCCATTCACATATACTTTTACATTTGACATCTCAATTTTTTCAGGATTATTATTCATATAATCATTCAGGTAAGAGAATCCTGCATAGAAATCACTGAAATTATAATATCCTTCAGTTGGTCTTGCTGAAAGAATATCATTAGTTTGAAATGTTCTAAAATAAGATAACTGTCCGTAAAACGTTGAATCTTTTAGCGTTTCATTATTATGAGCTGTTATGTCAAAATATGCCGGAATCATCACATTTGCTCCTTTCTTTCTGATAGCCCGGTCAATATCACATGAAACAAAACGGGTTTCAAAAATACTTAATCCAGGCTGATTTGCTTTTCCTCCAAAAAGGTAGATATGAGGTTTAAATATAAATCCTGATGGTATTCGTCTATCTGTTACTGTAAATTTCAACTGGTTTTTATCAGGATATTTTACATTCAACAATGCTTCCGGAAACTTGTCTCCATATACACCCAATTCAATATTGGAAATGGCACCAAAAAATTCGAAGTCCTTGTTCACATCCGCAATTGTCTTATAATCTTTGAAATATCTATTCCAAGTACAGGCATAACCTTCAGGAGCAAGATTCTTCTTATAACAAGTATCATAGAAACTTTCCCAATTATTCTCCATAATCGCCTTAATTCTGGATTTTGAGAACTCATGATTTGAATCACCAGTAAATATTGTCAGATATTCTGCATTTGTTGAAATTGTAACAGTTACAGTATCACCTACTTTAGGGATTTCCGGAAAATAACTAACAGATACCTGAGGTGCTTCAATATCTTGATCAAATTTCTCACAAGCAGTTATTCCAATAAGTAATAAAGGAATATAAATTAATATTTTCTTCATAGTCTTCACATATAAAAAATTAATAAACAGGATTTTGCTTCATCTCAGGGAAGAATGTAAATTCTGAGCTTGGAATCGGTAATAACACACGATATATTTTATCAGCGTTAAATCCAAGGAAACCATGATATCCTTGATCAGGGTCATTAAAACTGAATCCACCACGAATTGGATTTGAGTATCTTGATATATCATCCAAATCTTCTATAAAAATGTCAGGATATCTTGAAGCATCAAACCATTCACAATCATCTTCACAACATAATTCACGCAGTCTTTCATACATTAATTCTTTTAATGCCTGGTAATCAGAAAGAGTCGTCGGAATTTGCATTACAGAGTTTGGAATGTAAGTGTAGCTTGCATCTCCTTGATTCAGGAACATATCTCTAAGAGTAGATTTATTACAAGCCCTGTTCCTTATAATATTTAGCGTGTTTATGGCACCTATTTTATCGTTTGTGGATAGTTGAGTTTCAGCTTTTAAAAGATAGATTTCTGCCAATCTTAAAATTGGATATGCCACCCCGGAATATTTTGCACTGAATGTTGAACTTAAATCCTGAGGATTTGGATTTCTAAATTTACCTAAGCATTCCCAATTTACATTCCAGCAACTCATATCTTTTGATGTCAGATTTCTCCACCACAATCTTTCATGAACTTCAAGCAGATTATTAATTAAATCATTCTCAACACTTGTGTAGTTCTCACCTTTTCCGGGTTCGATAAAAAATCCCTCTCCAAGTTTCTTTCCGTATATTGGATCAAAAACCCAGACTCCGGCTTCCAAACCGTCTTTTGGTCCGGACACAACAGCTCTGACGGTATTCCAAAGACGCCTGATTGAATCTCCGGTGAACGAACAATCTCCTCTTGAATTCATTAGTTTGATTAAAGAATCGCTTGAAACGGAATTTATATCATTATTATATACGTCCGATTGACCAAACGTTTTGTAAAGTGTTTTAAAACGATCCCCATACTCCCAGATCGGAAGATCATAAAGCACAGCAAGATGCTCTTCGAGATTAGGGCCACCGGTTGCTCCGTGAGAACTATTTCCGGGGAATCCGATAGGAATTTTTGAACCTGTTCCTACTCCTTCCTGAGCATATACTGTGAACATAGTCTCCTGGTTCGTTTTCGTGAAGATTGCAGGATAGAAATCAACCAGTTTATAGTTCCCGTATACTCCGTCAATGATGTCATTACATAATTTTAAAGCTTTTGCATATAATCCGGATTTATCTCCCTCTTTATCTTCATCAATAGCGTCGCCATATTTTTCTGCTCTTTTGATGTATGATGCATGAAAGACATATGATTTAGCTAATAATCCTGCTGCTGCTCCTTTGGTTATCCTGCCATTTGCCAGACCTGAAGTATTAGATAGACAGTTTGTTATGGCTAAATTCAATTCCTCATCAATGAAATTGAAAACAGTTTCCCTATCGGCACGTGGTACATATTTTGGATTTGAACCCGTTGGTTCGGTTATAAGAGAAATACCGCCAAAATACCTGTATAAAGTGAAATAAGCATATGCTCTTAAGAAACGAGCCTCTCCGAGTAACATATTGGTTGCAGAAAAAGAAGCATTGGTTGAGCAGTTAGCCTTCATTGTTTCTGTTTCCTGAGTAGAGGATGAGAATGTATTGTCAATATTTGATTTATTGACTTCATTCGAGAGAGCCTGGATTACAATATTACATTGTGCAATATAAGAGTAACAGTCATCGTACAAATTTTTTATTGAGCTGGATGATGAATTCCAATTGAATTTTTTTGATTCTTCATTGCCCATTTTAATTATAGATGGCATCATAAATCTCTCATCACTAAAAGCAATTTCTTCTAAATCTGCATATAAAGAAGATATTGTCTTTATGGCTTTGTCATATGTATCAAATGAAGTCTCTATAGATACTTGCGTTTTGGGTGTTTCCTCAAGAAAATCATTACAGGAAACTAACACTGGCAATATGATAAAGATAAATATATATTTTTTCATCATTTAGAAATTTATATTTAAAGAAATAAGATGAGTTCTAGAATACGGGTAAGCTGAAATATCAACTCCTGATAAAATCCGGTTATCAATATTACTACCCGAAGCAACTTCAGGATCATATCCCGAATATCTGGTTAATGTAAATAGGTTTGATACAGAATATGTAAGCTTAATCATTTCTATATGTTTAACTGGAACCAACTTTTTAGGTAATACGACACCTAAGGAAAGATTGTTCATTTTCAAGAATGATCCATCTTCGACAATTTCTGACGGAGTTGCTTCCCCTTTTCCTTGACCACTCCAATCTCCACCCCCAGGGCCCGGTATTGTACCTCCATTATTTGCAAACCATACATATTTGTAATAGGACTTCAACTTGTTGTCAATGCTACTTAAATTGGCTAGATTGTAATAATTACCATTGATAATATCATTCCCTACAGACCAACTGAAATCCATGGATAATTCAATGAATTTATAACCTAAACGTTGATTGAATCCACCTATAAAAGCTGGTTCTACACAACCTATAACAGTCTTGTCTTTTTTATCAACAGTACCATCTCCGTTTATATCTGCAAAAGAGGGGAAGCCATAAGGTGCTTCTCTTTGTGTATTATACCAATATGTTGAATTTGGTGCATTGTCATCAGAAGCCCATGTACTACGTACACCTTCCATTTGGAGACCGTAAAGCAAACCTAATGGTTTCCCTACCTGAATCAATACATTCTCGCTTTTACTTGAACTTCCAACGCTCCGGCTTTCCAGCATTAAATCAACTCCACCCAAGTCTAAAACTTTTGATCTATTGGCACTTATATTTATCGAAGCATCCCAGCTAAAGTCCTTACCATCAATAATATTACCGTTTAGTCCCAACTCAAATCCTTTATTTCCTACCGATCCAATATTTCTTGTTACGTTGTCGAAACCGGAAATCATTGGAAGAGCCTTGTTCAGCAACATGTTATTCGTTACCTTTTGGTAAAAATCAAATGTCAGATTCAACCGGCTATTGAATAAACCTAAATCAAATCCGTAGTTGATTTCTTTAGTTGTCTCCCAGGCTATATCTGCATTTGACATCTTATTACTGTAATTAGCTAAAATTGTAGTTGGAATTGCCGAAGCATAAAGACCATTATCGGTCGCTGAAGTAGCATTAACAAAAATACCCCTTCTACTATTTACAGCTAAAGTTTTAATATAGATGTAGTTGTCAATCTGGTCATTACCTACTTCGCCACCACTGACTCTAACTTTTAAGTTATTAATATATTTAGAAAGTATTGATGACTTGAAAAAGTCCTCTTCTGATACTCTCCATCCAATAGCACCTGAGGGGAAATAGCCCCATCTGCTATTTAATCCAAATTTAGACGAGCCGTCTGCACGTAATGATGCTTTAAATAAGTATTTGCCTTTTAATGAATAATTTCCAAGAATGGCGGCTGACATCATATTATATTTATTATACGAAATCGATGGAGGTGTAACAAAAGTTCCGCTTTTTGCAGATGCGATTCCATACCATCCAAGATCTGTGTTGAAGTGAGTATAAGATTGGGAAAAACTTTCATATCTGTAACTGTTTGCTTCTCCAACCAAGCTAAAAGAAATATCATGTATTTTATTTATTTTTCTGGCATAGTTAAGTTGAGCCATATACCTTACATTTATTCCATTATCATTAGATACTTTAGCTTCTCCTTCATTGTTATATGAACTTAAAATAGTTGTAGGAACATATTTTTTTAAGTCCGTCCCTAACAAACGAATACCTGCACCACCTTTTAAGGTCAATCCCTTGATTATTTCCCAATTAATCTCAGGCTGAACCAAAAACTGAGATTTGTTTTGTTTTTGTTCGGTATCGGTTAATAATCTGTAAGGATTATCCAACTTACCAGTATAATAAAGATTATCATCAATTTCCTTAAATGTCCACTCTTTAGGAATAAGTGGTGAAAATGTTGCAATTGAGTTGATATAACCAATACCGTCTGTAATATTATAATTATAAGAAAGATTTAAATTTATACTCAGCTTGGGCAAAAGCTGGACAGATGTATTGGACAAAATGTTGAAATTTTTATATCCTGAATTGATTACAACACCATCATTATTTAATAATGAAAAACTTGTCATGTTTTTTACGACTGAATTACCTCCTGAATAGGTTACATCGTATTTATTCTGATGTCCTACTCTAAGACATAAATCCTGGTAACTTTTAAATCTTGATGGGTCCGTTTTCCATATCTGGTTTTTATAATCTTCATAAAAATCAGAATTTTCCCATCGTTGATTCATAACTCCTGTCAACATCATCGATTTCATATATTCCTCATTGTTTAACATTTCCAAAGAATTGGAGAGTTTACTAAAACCGGATGATACTCTGACAGAAAAGCTGCTGATATTTTCTTTGGCTTTTTTTGTGGTTATTAATATTACACCATTAGCACCTTGTGCACCATATGCAGCAGTAGAAGATACATCTTTCAAAAATGAAATATTATCGATGGACTCAGGTGATAATTTTGAAAGAGGATTGTTCTGCGGGTCATCAGATATTGGTGCGGGAAATCCGTCAATAACATATAACGGTGAATTTCCAGCCGTAATGGAGCTGGCACCTCTTATCTTTATTATAATACCTCCACCGGGAGCACCATCAGTATTTTGCACCTGGACGCCTGGGATTTTACCTTTCAACGCTTGTTCAATGGATGAAGGTTGTCCACGCATTATATCTTCATTAGAAATGCTCGAAACAGAACCAGTCAAATCAACTTTCTTCTGTGTTCCGTATCCTACAACTACAACCTCATTTATATCAATATTTTTTTCATTAAGCGAAACATTGATTATTTTTTTATCCAGCACAGGAATTTCTTTACTTATCATTCCCATAAAAGAAAATACTAAAGTCGCGTTGTCTGGCACTTGATTAATGGAATAATTTCCATTTGTATCAGAGGCTGTTCCCTTCTTTGTCCCTTTTATTGTGATTGAAACACCTGCAATAGGAACTCCATCATTATCAGTAACCAAGCCTCTAATCTCATTAATAATTGAAGATGTAGTTCGTGTTTTTTCGCCCTGATATAAGACAATCTGTAAATCAGAAATCTCAAACTTGATGTTCGTGTTCTTCAACATCTGAGCAATCGCTTGCTGAATAGTTTTATCTTTCACAGATAAACTAACTTTCTGATTTAAATTAATCTTGGCAGCATCATAGAAAAAAGTGTAACTACTTACATCTTCAATTTTTTTAATAGCCTCAGATACAGGTATATCTGATAAGTTGATAGATATGGTCCCTTTTTTTGTCTGTGCAGATACACTTAATACAAGAAAAAAAACCAAGAAAAACGTGAAATCTTTCTTTAAATTCATATTTTTGTCAAAATTTAAGGTTAACTGATTTAAATCATTCACTTGACATGCAATATCTATGAATGATTTTTTATTTGTTAATTGAAATTTTAGTTGAGGCACGGAGTATTTATACTTTCGTGCCTTTTTCATTTTTTTTCTGAAATTATTGTTTCATAGGCATTATTGTTTTAGGTTTTTGTTTAAGTGTTAATTTGTTATCCTCGTTGAATGAATACTCTATAGGACTTATACGAGATATAATTCGTATAATTTCTTCCAAGGCCTCATTGCGTAAAGTAAATGTATATGATTGGTCATCTGCCATTCTGGGATCTATGTCTATATCAACCGAATACCATTTTGAGAGGTAATGACAAACATATCTGAGACTCTTATTTTCAAATCGAAGCTGATCATTAGTCCATGATTTAGCGTAATATACATCTCCTTTAGAAACTTCTATAGTATTATTTAATTTATTAAACCGACCTTCTTCTCCTGGTTTTAAAATTACATTTTTGCCATTTTTGCCCATTGAAACAGATCCTTCGACAAGGCTTACAAGAATATTATTGGAAGATGAAATTGAATTGACATTGAATTTTGTGCCGTAGACTTTAATTGAAACACCATTTGTATTTACAATAAACGGCTTACTGGGATTATGTGTTACATTAAAATATGCCTCACCTTGCAAGTTAACTTCACGGGTATCTGAAGTAATGCTTGAATTATATGTAAGAGTAGTAGTTGAATGTAACCAAACCTCTGTTCCGTCTGGAAGAACCATTTTTGATTTTCCTGTAAGAGAAGAATAGGTCAGGAAAGTGGCTTGTTCATTTAATTTATTCTTGCCAATAAAGTATGCACTTGTAAATGATATTAACAAAAATATTGATGCGGCAGCAATAAAGCGATAAAAACGTTTAATCGGAACATACCGATTACGATCTTGAAAAGGATTTTCTTTATTTGATATTTTTAATTTTTCATCATGTAAACGAGCAGAAAGTTCTTCCCAATAGTAATCAACATCTGGCACGTATTTTAATGTCTTTGTTTGAATATTCTCCCACAATATTTCAACTTGCAAAAAAAGATTCTTGTTTTTTTCCAGGCCTAACCAATTATTGAATTCAATTTCGTCTTCAGAAGACAAATTCTGACGTAATTTGGCTATAATTAAATCCCATGGTATATTGTTTTTCATAAAAATTGATTATGGTCTTTCTTATAAGACACAAAAAACAAAGATTACCCTTATTGGTTATTTGAAAAAATATCACCGTCATCGGATAATTTCTGACAAACTCCAGCAAAACCAAACAAGAAAAGATTCCATTAGTTTTTAATTGTTGTCCGATAGAAATGTCTATTGTTGTACAAAATCTTTACAAAGCACAAGCTCTAAACCCGATCCTTTTTCATTGTTTTTACCATAAGTAGAAAGAATCTTTTATCTTTGTCAAAAATTTTCAAGCGACTTATGAAAAACTCAGCATTAATGAACAAGGCAGCAGATAATATCAGGATATTGGCTGCTTCGATGGTGGAAAAAGCCAAATCAGGTCATCCGGGAGGCGCAATGGGTGGTGCTGATTTTATAAACGTCCTTTTTTCTGAATTTTTGGTTTATGATCCGAAAAATCCTAAATGGGAAGGTCGTGACCGATTTTTCCTGGATCCGGGTCACATGTCACCAATGTTATATGCTCAATTGGCTCTTGTCGGAAAATTCACGCTGGATGAACTAAAACAGTTTCGTCAGTGGGGGAGTTCTACGCCGGGTCATCCTGAAGTTTCTGTTGAAAAAGGTATTGAAAATACCTCAGGCCCGTTGGGTCAAGGCCATACTTTTGCAGTAGGAGCAGCTATCGCCGCCAAATTTCTGAAGACGAAATTCGGAGAACAAATGGGGCAGACTATTTATACTTACATTTCTGATGGCGGTATCGAAGAAGAAATTTCTCAGGGAGCAGGTCGTTTGGCCGGTCATCTTGGATTGGACAACCTGATCATGTTCTACGATTCCAATGATATCCAGCTATCTACAGCGACCTGTGTGGTAACAAGCGAAAATACGGCAGCCAAATACAAATCCTGGGGTTGGGAAGTGATGGAAATCAATGGCAACGATTTGGGGCAAATCCGTAAAGCATTAAAGAAAGCCCAGGCTGTTCAGGGAAAGCCAACCCTGATCATCGGT